>NZ_JAMZFY010000003.1 GCF_025457605.1 Haloarcula laminariae
CTGGCCAGCGGTCGTCCCGACACGAACACCGTCGACGTTGGACATTTCGAGGTCGTGAATAGCGGTCCGGAAAGGCGTGCCGTCGACGAGGACACGGTGAACGATGGTGCGGATGGGATCGGTCCCGTACCTATCGACGACAGTCGCCATCATCTCGTCGAGATGTGCGTCCCGGTGCTCCGTCCGGGGATGCTGTGCGCGCTCGAGGGTGAGTTCGACCACGTCATCAACTGATGCGTGCTCGGGATTCTTGGTTCGTTCACAAACGTCGTAGAGAGCGTCGTTATCGGACATTCCAAATCACTTCGAAGGATCCTCCATGGTGTCAGGGCTCCTTGAGCAACGAGCGAGCTCGCTGCACGTAACTGTTCGCGCCCCAGCTACGGGCGTTGCTAATCTCATCGAGGAGCATCCGCGCATCGGCAACTGATAGGTGTTCAGTTCGAACGAGAACCGAGAGCAGTGTCGGTGTTGTGACGAGTCGGGTATCAGCAAGTGAGGCGTGGATCAAGCCAAGTTGGTTGAACTCGTCACAGAGGAAGAGCGCAGCGTCGAGATCGTTCGCGAGGGTGACAGCCGCGTTTTCACCGTCATCGAGCGGAAACTCGGCATCGAGGTCGACCGACTGTGTCGTGAATGACTCCGTTTGGTCGAGGACGGCGGACGCGGCGTGTCCATGGACGTCCTCGTAGGATGCAATCTCTCGGAGTTCATCGATGACCGCCGTTGGGACGACGACCTCGTACCGGGAGAGACAGAGTGCGAGTGGATCGGGATCGTCGTCAGTAACGATGCCGAGACTCACGAGGGCGGAGGCGTCTGCGATAAGCCGCGACATCTATGCGTCGGCGACCTCGTCGACGAAGTCCTCGTCCAACTGCTGTTTCAACACTCGGAGATTTGCCGCCTCCTCGGCGCCGACGAGCGCTTTGAGTTGCTCGAAGGTAATCTCATCGTCGTAATAGGCGGCAGCGATCTCCTGGGTGAGTGCGTCGTCGTGAGCGGCGTCCTGGAGGTACTCCCGAAGCGCGGTCACGAGGATGTCTGTTCGGTCTTCCCCGAGGACTGCGGCCAGTGCGTCGGCCCGGTCGATGAGCCGATCGGGGGCCCGAAACTGCACGCGCTTCTTATCGGTGCTCATAATGTGTACATTGTGAGCCAACGCACTTAGCCGTTTTCGTGTGTACGATGTGAGCCTCACGCGGCCAAGCGTCACTCGGCCACGAGGTGCTCCGTGAGGTCACGCGTCCAGTACGTCGCGAGCCCACCAGGGCTACAGCGAGCACACAGTTGGACCGGCCCCTCGAGACGGCCGAGTTCGACGCGGAACCGGGTAAGTGCCGCGAGGGCGTCGACGACCAGTCCGCACCCGTCGCAGGCGTGGTGGTCGCGCTCGTCGGGATCCGACCGCGTCTGGGTGGCGCAGTCGACACAGATTGGGTGCGTCACCCGTTCGTCTTTCCCCCACGTATGCGCCTCGCCCATCTCTGCACCGGGCGGTGAATCGCAGAACGCACACCCAGAAAGCGTCTGTTGCATCAGTTGTCCTCCGCGTCGGCGTCGGTGGCAGCCCGCCAGCCACGATGGAACACGGCGAGCTGGGTGATCGATTCGAAGGGCTTGCTACTGGGCTCGTGGACGAGAATGCGTTGGTCAGGGATCGGCGTCACCACATCGTCCTCGACGAGGTCACCAACGAGACGGCGGGCAGTCGCCTCGTCGATGTCCGCCGTCGCGACCCGGGACGCATCCCGGTCCTGTGCAACGAGTTCGGTTTCGAGCCGGTTGTAGTCGCCTGTCGTGTCGTCGATGGTATCTTGACCAGACATAGGAATCACGCTTCTGCACGCGCTTCGAGCGCGCCCCACGCCTCTTGGCGCCGATAGACACACCTGCGGTGCGGGCACGATGTCCTCCGTCAGCGATCTGCCTTCAGCTAGCCTCGTTTCTGGTTGGAAGGGAGCATGACGCTACTCCAACACCTACTGTGAGCCACCCCTTGCTGTCGGTCTGTTAGAGTGCGATCACGAGCCCGGTCACGAGTGTCACGAGTCCGAGTGCCATCCACGTCGTCCGCGCTGCAAGGCGCTGCCAAACCCGCCTCCCCAGCTGACGGAGTTGATCACGGAGGGCTGCCCGCCGTTCTGTTTCGAGGACCGCGACTTCGTCGTAGTAATCGCGGCGATCTGCGGGAAGCGTCCGGAGTATCGTCTGGCACTCGCTGCAGGTGTATTCGAACTCTGCTCGGACGTGCTGGCGGCGGAATTCTTGCTCGCCGCCCTCGTCGTAGCCGGTGACCTCGTACACGAGGAGTTTTGAGACGAAGCGACGGTTCCCACACTCCGGACATTGGTCCATCCTGAGCGTTGGTGTTCCATCCTCGCTGCTCGTATCGTCTGGCCAGGATGTCTGTGGCTCTGTGTCCTCGGTCTCTCGGGGTGGGCTCGTGTGGTTTTCTGACGGCGATGCACTCGCTGTCTCGGAGTTACTAAACGTAGACATGGATTCACCTGTGACCGCGCTCAGTTGACACCAGGCTGGACACCACGGCGGCTTTCGTGTGGTGCCCATCGGGCTGAGCGCCGTCACCCTTGGTCGGCGCGATAAACGCCACTGCGAGGGAGTCGTCTAGTCGTCCCACAGTGCTGCAATCCGGTCTTCGATCTCGTCGAGGACCAGTTGCAGGACATCACGATGGTCGACCGGCAGGAGTCATCGTCACCGGGCGTCGGGGCGGTGGGTGGGGGATGGAGCACGATATAACGAGCGCGTTGGGTAATCCGCCTTCGTTCACGGAACCAGGGCTCTGGAAGTAGTTTCCTCAGACAGGGATGATTGTCCTGACGTTTCAGTCCCCGCTGCTACTCAGACCGACCACCGAAGAATCGACGCAACATGGAGGCTGGCTCTGGGTCATCACCGGTCTCGTCACCCGTGCCGGATTCTTCCTTGTGGGATTGCGTAGTCTCCTGGTCACGAGCCGCGAGTCCGTCGGTGAGCCGCTCAATTTCTGCTTCGAGGGTCTCGATCCGCTCAGTCTTCTGTTCGAGTGTTGCCTCGAGTTCGTCGACGCGCTCGCTCAACAAGCGATTTTTCTCCGCCAGATACGCACGACTCCGGTCTGCCTCGTCAGGCGTCCCGCCAGTTGCGACCCCGTCAGGTTGGCCGTGAGAATCTTCGGTATCGCCGCCAGCGTCCGGGTCGTAGAACTCCGACGTGGTCGCAATCGCTCGCTCGATGGTCTTCTTGCCGTACGTCGACCCGTCAGCGTAGTGGACCTCGTCCCACTTCTCCCGCATCAATCCCGACTGCCGGAACAGCTGCTCCATTTGGGTCCGGTCACCACCGGTCCAGAACGCCAGCAAACAGCACAGCGCCATGTCGGCCTCGGACTGACTGTCGTAGCCGACCGTATTCCCGTTCCAGAGCCGCTCGAACTTCTCGCCGTTCGATGCGTTTCGCGCTTTCTCGAGGAGGTCCTCGTCTTCGAGGTCGACGTCGGCTGCGTCGGTCGTCGGTGACCGGGCGTCAGTGCCATCACGCTGTTCGGACTCGGAGGCTGTGTCACGCTCTGTGTCCTGGACGTACTCGCGGTGAATCGCTGTGAGCGCGTCCTGCCGGCGTGCAACGCGCGTCGGTGTCCGCTCGACGTGGTCGCCAGTGACGGTGAAAAAGCGTGCCGTGTCGTACAATTCGACGCTCCCGCGCCGGTTCCGCCCCTCGGGGAGTGCGCCAGTGATCAGGACGTGATAGCCGGTACCGGACGGTGACACCTCGGTGTAGGAGTCGAGTCGCTCAATGATGTCCAGCGCCGCGTCGTCGACGTCGTCTGTCTCGGGATCGCGGCAGTCGTCCAGATCGACGCCGACGATGGAGTCGTCGTCAGTAAACACGAACCCGATACCATCGGCGTGCTCTGTCTCGCTGTAGTCGAGTGCTGCCTCGAAACTCGCCCAGGTCTCCGACTCTGTTGCTGACGCGAACCCCCCAGCCCCTGGCGTCACCGGAATCTTCGTCGGTTTGCCGTCTCGCTCCTCCTCGCGCCAGCACACCCACTGGTCGCGTTCGCGTAACGTCTCCGGAATCGCCTCCGGCTCGTCGATCATAGGCTCACTCATCCTCACGTAGCACCTCGCATGGCTCTCACTGGCTCTGAGCCAGCACAGAACGCTCTCTGCTGTACGTCGCGATCCAATCCCTTGGTCCCAACGGGGACCCCCCGTTCTATCTTAGTTGGTTGTTGGGTGGAACACCCGCTATAGCAGGTTAAAAATCGCTGGACGTGAGCGTGTTCCACCCATTTCGGCCGTTTCGTAGCTGTTCCACCCATTGAAGATTTGGGTGGAACATGCCGCAGTCGGGTGATTTCCGACCTTCGAGTTTGATTGGATGAGGTCATGATTCAGCTTGGGTGGAACAGGTCTCAAGAAGTCCCGATGATATCGGGAATTGGACCGTGTACGTCCATTTCATGGCTGAAAGTCCTCTTCAGACCGGATGCGGACACCAGTGTAATGCGGGACGGGTTCCCCGTCGATTCGCTTCTTCGTGGAGTCCACCTTGATGTGGGTGTTGAGCTTCCGGGTGAACCAACTCTTATTCAGCGGATCGTCGATGCCGTGTGCCTCTGCCCAGTCGTTGTAGAGACCGAATACATCGTCTTTCGGCACGGCTTCATCCGCGTCTTCGACGAGATATTCGTCGACAAACGCTTCGAACGACGGTGGCGATTGGTCTTTCTCGACTTTCTCATCGGCCTGGTCGGTCTGACTGGGTGGTTCGTCAGCGGCCGCTGATTCAGGCGATGCGGGACGGAATGCCCCGTCAGTGATTGCCGAGAGTGGCCGCTTCTCACCGTCTTCATACACGACCGATTTCGCCTCATCGTGAAGGATAAGGATGCCGTACGTCGAACGTGTGTAGTCTGGTACGGGGAGGTCGGCTTCGGGGACGAATGGCTTCTTGACACGCACCCAGTCATCCTCGAACGCCGGTTTCGTCTCGTAGATGTGTTGCTCACCATGCTCATAAACGACGTACTCGTCGGCAGCGTGGTCGTAGCTGTAGATGGCCGGAACACGATCTTTCGAGAGTTTTTCAAGCGACGGGAGGCGGATGTGTTCCGTCTCGCTGGCATCACGAAGGACGATCTCGTCGCCATCACGCTGCCAGATATTCTGGGTCCCATTCTCGTCATCGGTCGCCGGGCGGACGGCCGTCACTCCACCTTCTTCGGTCGCTCCGCCGTTGAACGTGAGATTCGAGTCAGTCGTGTAGAACCGCGTCTCACCATTCTGGAGGGTACGGACGGGTGGTGTGAGAATGCCGTCGACACGCTCGGCCCACTCAGTTTCGTCGTTTCCTGGTCGAACGACAAACAGCGGGATATCCCCTGCTGCTTGGGCCTTCCGGAGGTTCGTGAGCACCTTTGTGGGATTCTCGGGTGTCGTCGTTTCGACTTCGATGGCGAATCGGTCGTCAACGTCGGGGTGACTCGCCCTCGCGTCGGGTTTCTCGCTGCCATCCTGTGCGAGGATCGAGACAGTGAAGCCGAGTGCGGTAAGCTCTTCTTCGATCTGGAGGAGTGCTGCGTCGTGGGCACTCCCACCAGCGGCCTGCACGCCACCAGTATCGGGTGTCGCGACCTCTTCTCCGGCGTCAGTGAGCCGGATGCGGAGCTCGTCAGCGTCGATATCGACGGTCGTATCGAGGTATCGTGATCGTTCTCGGATGTCCGCGAGGGCATCATACGATGGCGGCTCGGCGTCGACGTCGTCGAAGAGCCGTCTGAGTTCGTCGTCACCTGCTTCGACGGCCACCCAGCCGTTTTCCTCACGGCAGCCCTCTCGAAGCTGCAGACTCCGAACCACGTTCGCAATCGCGACGTCCAGGTCGTCGCTCGCGATATCGAGCACTTCGTGTCCGTCGGCAGGTGTGCTCGTTGTTGAGGTGTCTGGCTCAGCCGGCACGCCGTGTTCGTCGCTGATGTGCTCGTGCATCGAGGAGAGCGTCTCAGTGAACTGCTCCTCTTCACGCTCAGTGAGCGGGGATTCGCTCTCGGGGTGGCCCGGTGGAATCGGGAGTGGTTCGAGACTGAACGGATACGGCCCCGTTTCACCGAACGTCGGGCTTGGCAAGCTGGCGATCCACTCCCCTCGTGGCAACGAACGAATTCGATTGGCGAAATCCGCGGGGTCCATCTCTTCGTGGGCCATCGCTCGCGCCAGTTCCCGGTCGACGTTGATTTTCCCGATGAGCGAACTGCCGATGTTGTTCAGAGCGTTCAAGTAGATTTTCCGCCCGCCTTCGGCCTCCATCTGTTCGGGGAACTGCATCGACAGGCCAACAGAGAGCCGGAATCCCCGGCCTTTCTCGAGGAGATCGTTCATGATGTCGGAGACCACAACCGATGCTGCCTCGTCGACGAGCAAGTTCACGACGTAGTCGTCCGAGTGCTGGGAGAGGGCCTGTTTGCGGTCCTTGAGGGCTGCATCGAGATTGGTCAGGATCACACCGGTCATGATCCGGGCGGCATCGTCGCGGAGGTCACCGAGGTCGAAGAGGATGACCGTATCCTCGTCGAGGACATCCCGAAAGTCGAACTGGTTCTCGGTATTGTTGAAGATCTGCCGCAGGTGCGTATCCTGTGAAATGTACGCAAGGCGGTTTCCGACACCGCCCATCACGTTCGCGAAGGTGTTCGGATCTAACTGGAGCTGCCGTCGAATCGTCCGGGTGACTTCCTCGTCGCTCGACCGTGGAGCGTCGCCGATGTTTTCGTTCGGTGGCCCGGCCTCCCAGAGCTGGTCGACGACGTGTTCGAGCTGTCGGTGAGCGAAGTAATCCGTCGACGCTCGGTATAGCCCGTTTTCACGCCCGTATTCCTCGTCGAACAGTGCCTTGATGAGTGTCTTGATGAGAGTTGGGGCCACAGTCGCCCGCTCGTAGCGGTCGGTTCCCATCACGAGCTTCAAAATCTCTTCGTAGTGGTCGGCCTTCCGTTGCACGGCGTCTTCGCGGCGCCGTCCGCTCTCCATCGACGGTTCGAGATCAAAAAACGAGAACCCGGGGAGGACGTCCGGGATCGGGAAGTGGACGACGTTCTCTTCGAGGTCGGTCATTCCGAACCGACGCGCGTGAGCTCGCATATAATTCTGGGCCATATCGTCGTTTTTCGGGATGATGAGGATCGTTGGCCCCTCGGTGTTGTCGTACAGCGACAGCAGGTCGTTGATGAGGGCTTTCGACTTCCCAGAGCCGGTTGTTCCGAACCGGCCGTAATGAGTGGGCAGCAGTCCGGGTGGAATGTGTGTCGGCACATCTTCGGCCTCGCCGGTGTCGTCGAGGGCATACCCGATTGCCATCCCGTCTCGGAATTCACTCATGAGGTCTTGGTGTGGACGGGGCAACGGATTCCGACTCTGCTGTTCCGCACGCGTCCCCCGTGTCCCCTCGACAGTAAGCTGTTCCGAGGAAGGTACGAGTACGAAGTGCGCGAGTTCTCGGCCGCTCAGGACGAACTCCGGTCGGGTCTTTCCACGGCCAGTCGTGATCTCACGATCCAAGAGCCGCTGCAGCGCCGCTCGTGCGTTCCGTTCTTTCGTGGCTGCCCGGAAGCCGCTGTCACGTAATCGTTCGGCCGCAACTTGGTAGTACGGCCCGTCAAGCGGGTCGAATACTGGGACAAGTGATTGCATTCGCTCATCGAGATCATCGCGACCGTCACCACCGGATGGAATCCCGACTGCTCGGATGTTCGCGGTGAACGACCGTTTCGGATTTTTCGCCTCGATTGCCGCGACACGTTTTGCAACGGCGTCGCTCAGCTGGTTTCTGTCCCGGCTCTCCGACTGATCGTCGAGTTCGAAAAGGGAGCCAATAATTTCCTGAGCGAGTGTGTCCCGTCCGTCGATGACGTCCTCCTTGCGGAGGTCGGCATCGGACTGCCAGCTCTCGCGTCGTTGGAAGACGACTTGGAACGCTACTGGTGCTGTCGCCTCCATTAGGTGGTCGACAAGCGACGCGAGCGCACCCCCTGGCTGATCGACGGCTGGGAGTTCCGCTTCGTCGTCGGCAGTAAATGGCGAGAGTGAGGTCATCCAGTCTTGCTTCCGAGTTGCCGACCCCTGCCACCGCACGCCGAGTGGGGAGACGGATTCGGTCGCTGGCCGCGCGAGTATCGTCCCCTCTGATGTTACCGTTGGTTTGGCAAGTGTCATGAGTGGCTCATCCTCGGGAATCGCATCTGGTGGAGCGAGTTCGAGGGCAGTATCGCCGATCTCGATGAAGTGGTCGAGAGACTGGTTGCCGACTGTTCCTCCATCCGCGACTGATTCGGCGTCCCCTGGCCCCGATTGTTTGTTGTCGTCAGTGCCACGTTCGTATTGCTCGTCAGGGTCGAATTCGTACTGGAGGTCGCCTGACTCATAGTGCTCGACGAATGTCTCGCGGTCGAATTCGACAGGCTGTACGAGTCGGGATGCGATGTCGACCTCGGTACGCTCGATGTCGAACGTCTCGGGATAGATCGACCGGAGACGTTTCTCCAGGGTATCCAGATGGTCGTCGGCACCGTAGTAGAATTCGACGGGGTCATTTTTCCCCTCGCTGAGCGCGAGGAATTCGAAGCGTAGCGGTGTGTCGCTATGTAGCGGATTGAGTTTGTCACCTAGCCCTGTCGAGTCCGTTGAGGTCAGTTTGTGGAGGCTCTCCAGTGCCTGCGGCAGACGCTCCGGATTGAGCCGTTCGGAGGTTGGCGTCACGCGAAGGTACTCACGCATCGTCGTCACCTCCCGTTTCGCCGCCATCAGTCTCTGTTGGCGTCCGCTCAGGTGGGCGTTGTCCGTTGTCGGTCGCTCGGCTTTCAATATCGTCCTGGAACGCTTGCACCTCCGCGTCCACAGCATTCTCACCAGTCCCGGGGAGTGAGTCTCGCCGTTGCTCGGTTGGCTCGAAGTCGATGACCTGCTTCTCCTTGGGCATCGCTTTGACCTGGATTCCACGCCACTCGCCGTCGACGCCGACCAGTGCCTCGGAGAAGCCAGCATCTTCGTTGCCAGGAACGGCGTCCTGGACGAACCGCATCTGTGCGTAGTTCAGCCCGAACTCGTCGGCCCACTCCTTGTCCATTCCGTCCAGCCGATGGAACTGCTTGACGGCACACTGATCGAGGATAGCTTCGCTTTCGGCGTGCTCGAAGAACTCGTCGACGGTCTGGGTGACCAGCCGAATCGAGAGGTCGTGGTGGCGGTGGTGCCGGAACACCGTTTCGAGGAACGCCAGACTCGCAGCGTCTTGCATGATGTAGCGCGCTTCGTCGATGTAGAACACGACCTCCTTCTCCGAAACCTTCGCCCGTTCGTACACCAACGAGATGAGTAGCTGCATCGTCAGCGCCGTGCTGCTGTCGACGCTGCCCTCCTGCTGGGCGAGGTCGAGGTAGATCACCTTCTCGTCCCGGATGTCGAAGTCGGACTCCTGGCCGAGATTGGCGTGGCGACCGTCGTCCTCGAAGGGGCGAAGCTGATCGAGCAACCACGTTGCGTCCTCTTTGATCTTTCCGGCCTCCTCGTCGGACCGGACGACGAACTCCTCGGGGTCGTCGACCATATCTTCGAACACGTCCATCATCTCGCGGATGGTCGGACTCGAATTGCTGTGCGTCGAGATGTCGTCGGTGATCCCGTTGCGCTGGTAGGCACGTTTGAGGGCGAGTTCGAGCGTGGTGCGCCGATCTCCCAGTGAGATACCCCGGAGGGCGAAGAAGTTCGTGAGGAAGCTCATCGCGTCGTCGAGTTTCTCGTTGAACGGACTGGCGTCCTCACCCATCGCTCGCTGGACGTGCTCGGGCGTCTCGCGGATTTCCAAGGGGTTGAGGCCGAGCGTCCCGCCAACCGTGATTCGTTTGGCGTCGAGGGCTTCCGAGACACCAGCCCAGTTGTTCAGCGGTTCGAGGATGATGCCGATGCGATCCTTGCTCTGCTCGATGGAGCGGATGAAGTTCTGCTTCGAGCTGAACGACTTCCCCGAGCCGGTGTCGCCCACGGTGAACATCGCGTACCCGTTATCTCGGGCGAACGGGTCGATGACCACGGGGCTCTGGTTGTCCTTGTGAATCCCGAACTCGACGCCGCCCTCCTCGAGGATCGTCGCGTTGTGCGGTGAAGACAGCAACGCGCCGATGGCGCCGCCGAGCGCAATCGACGTCCGGCCGAACTCGTTGTCGCCGATGGGCGCGGCGGACTGGAGGGCGAGATCCTGCCGGCAAATTGCGGTCTTCGGCGTGAGGTTCGACGGGTCGTCACGGAGCGCACTCTTGACCGTCTGGACGGCATCTCTGAGCTCGTCCTTCTCGTCGGCCCGCACGGTGATGAACATCCCCTGGTCGAAGACATTCGCGCCGTTCTCGACGGCCTTGTACGTCGCTGCGGCCTCGTTGGCGCGTTCTTGTAGATAGGCGCTCCGGATACTCTGTTCGAGATCAGCATCGACCTGAAGGTCGTCAGCGATGTCCTGCAGTTCGTTCCGGGCTCGCTCCTGATTTTTCGGCGTGATGTGGGCAGTGAGGTCGAATTCGACATCGGTCAGCTCGAAGAGGTCGCTCAGATACCCGTCGTTGGGATAGTCGGCATAGTTAGCGATATACAGCGTCGTCGTCCACTGCTCCCCGACTCGTGCGGCTCGCGTTTCCCACTCGATAGCTCCGGGCGCGGTGACCGTTTTGTGCGACTCGGAGATATCGTCGAGGAGTTGGCGTTCGGCCTCACCTTCTTTGAGTGTCTCCTCGTCGAGGACGTCCACGAAGTCCACGTCTGGTTCATCATCCGCGGTGAAGCGGTCCCAGAGGTACTTACTGCCGACGCCAAGGCCGAGACCCACTGCAAGGGCAAGTACTGCACTCTCTGCTGGCGTCAGATTCTGGAGCCACCCGGCGACGGAGCCAAGCGCACCACCACTGGTCTGGAGGATCACGTTACGCATCGTGTGGGTCCTCCCGGCGCGAGTGGCCGATGATCGATTGGTCGCGAACGACACGTTCTGCCTCGTCGTAGTCGTGTTCGCGGCCGTTCCAGAAGTCCATATTCAGGACGAACAGCTCGACCGTGCTGAGGCGGCGTGCGGACCACCCCGACGCTTGCTGGATGAACTCGGATCGCACGTCGTTCACGCGACTGTCGAGCTTCTCGAACATCTGCGCACGACGTTCGACGTCGGTGAGGTCCTCGCGGCGGGTGACGAACGGGTTGAACAGGAAGCCGATGACCGGGAACTGGGTCAGCTTCTCTGCGGGGGTGCCCTCATCGCGGAAACGGTCGTACACTTCTATCGGGCTGACTTCAACGCCGATGTAGTACCGGACCTGCTGAATGCCCCGGTCACGCATCTCCTTCGGCCGTGTTTCCCGATATTCTTCGAGGAGTTCCCGGAAGATCGGGTTCTCCGTAACGTCTTCGTCAGTGAGTCGATCCTCGATGGTCTCGGTGATCTGCTCGACCGGGAAGGAACGGGTTGTGGCGTGGAGTTTGAGCTTCGAGTCCAGCTCTTTGTTGGCGAACTCTTCCCCGGCGTCTTGCAGCTGTGCCCAGTCGTCGGACATCGCGAAATCCATGTTGGCCGGATCGATCTCGATGAATGCCTCCATCGAGCCGTCTTCACGCTGGATCGCGCCAGCGCCCGGCCACGCCCGCTTGATGTTTGTGAGGTCCTGCGTTCGCTCGTCCGGCTTGAACGGCGTGTAGTTCGCGAGTCCGCCTTCGTTCCGCTCTGACTCGTTGGTACTCGTGTCGGCGTCGGCGGGCGCACTGAACGTGACCTGAGGGCGTTTGAGGTACCGATAGACGTCTTTCGTCCACGTCCAGGCGTTCAGGTGGGTTGGTGAGACGTAGATGACGGCAACGCCAAAGCCAAGCCCGCCAGCAACGAACGGGAGGGCAAGCGACTCGATCCCGGTGAGGCCAGCGATAAACAGCCCAATAATGGGGAAGGCGATGAGCATGCCGACGTCCCCTTCCTCGATATTGAGATACGGGATGCGACTCTCCTCGCCGAACTGATCCATGATGCGCCGTGCGGCCGCGTCTTGATCTGCTGACATTGTTAGTGGATTCCTCGATCAAACTCCATCCCACGGTCGTCACTCGCCGATTCCGCTGTCGCTCCACCAGGGTCATTCTCTGTTCGACGGTACGATGGCGTCCCGCCATCGTCTCCTCCATGTCCACCGCGGGCAGCTGCTTTTTGCGCGACGGCGTGGCCAGCGGCGGCTTTCGGCCCCCACCGAGCGGCGGTCGTCGCGACGCCGGCGCCACCGACGTAGGCTCCAGCGGCGACACCGCCGACGAGTGCCGCGCCTTTTGTCGCACCGCCGACGACTTTGGCCGTCAACGGCGTCGCGTATTTGAACGTCTTCCACGTAATGTAGAGGGCGACCAGCGGGAGGGACGCCGCAACGAGATATTTGAGGAACGCTGTTCCTGGTGTGAGCGTCCCACCGCCGTAGATCAAGTCGTACCCCTTGAGGACCATCGCTGCGGGGAGCGGGAGGACAGCCAACGGGACAAACCGTTTGCAGAACCCCATCGCGATATCGGATACGACCGGAATGTTTCCGTAGGCCAGTGCAAATGCAATCGGCATTCCGTACAGGTAGACATACAGCAGAATCATCCGGATGTAGAACAGCGCCTCCAGCGCCCACATAGAGATTCCACCAATCACGGCGAACAATAGCCCCAGTCCGGGGTTTGTGATAGATACTTCCAAGAATCCAAGCATCGCTTCCGTAACCGAGGAAAGCTCCGGCATCAGGGCGATAGTGAATCCGTCGACGAGGTAGAGAGCGAGAGTCCCAATCCAGTACCATGTAATAATCAGAAAGGCTCCGACCCAGGCTGTCTTCTTCGTTTTTCGGGCATCGTAGGCACTTCCGATATTGAAGATTCGAACCGTGTGACGCCCTTGGACGCTCATCACGAGGAGCAAAAGGGCGACCAACATGATTTCGCCGCCGATGAGAGCATCGTGAATCGCTGGCCAGGGTGCGTTGGTCGGTTCACCGAAGACAAAGGCCCCGTTAGTCTCTGGAGTGGGTGTCCCGAACATTTCCTCAGTTAGAGTCTCATACCCTGATCTGAGACCGTCCATGAACAGCCCGATGAACCACTCAACGACGCCCTTTATCCCCTCAAGGACGACATCAATGAGATCGACCATCGTTATGCCTCAGGGATCGTGACCTCACAATCAGTCATATCGTCGGAGCCAGTGTACTGAACGTTGTAGGTGTTTGAGACCTGATTTCCACTTACTCGTGTCTCAACGATAACAGTAAACTGGCCACTATTCCCGTCTGGGGAACATCCCATCCCGTCCTCAGTTTCTGTGCCAAACGGGAACGAACTACTGAACAGGTCGGTCGTCTCTCCGGGGCCGATTACAACTTGTTCAGTTTCGTATATACCACTGCCTCTCGGATTCTCAATTGGATTGGGTACATCTCCAGAGAATCGTAGTTCGACGGCAGCATCTGGACCGCTACCTGTATTTTCTACGGTGACAAACGCCTCCCCATTTTTCTTTCTATCTGTCTCAGTGTCGCCATAGACCTCATCCCACGGTTTGTCGGGGTTATTACGGTAGAGACCAACGTCGCGAATCTGAACCTCTGGCCGAATCTCCGCGGAGATTTCCGTGACTGTCTCCTCCCCTTTCAGTGCGATCACTTGGTATTCACCGGGCGCATATGCGGTGCCGATCTCGAATGAGACCTGCTGAGCACCTGCGGCTACGTCACGCTTCCCGAATAACTCGCCGTTCGGTTGGATGAGGTTGACTTGGTCGACGTCGGCCTCTTCGGAGAGTTCGACGACGAGTGTGGTTCCCTCGACAGCGACACGCGTGAGTGGGCCGTTGCCATCTGGAGAGGTCGTTCCGTCACCAGGCGGCCCAGAACCGCCATTGTCGTTCAGACAGCCCGCGACGCTCACGAGGGCAGCACCTGCGACTGTTCGGAGGGCGGTTCGCCGACTGATGTGTGGGTGGTTTCTAGTCATGGACTATGGGTTCCGTTGGAAGATGTCTTCTGGACCGAGCATTCGGAGGAGCCGCTTGCCTGCGTAGAACATCACAAGAAACGGGATGAGCTGCCAGCCGACCTCGAAAATGAAGGCGAACCAACCGTCGATGGTGCCGAGCGGGTGCCAGCGAACAGTTGCCGTCGCACTCACATACGCGGGGTTGTGCCCGAGCCACGAACCTGGGTGGTACCGAGCCGTGTAGATGCCCGGTTCGTCGATCGTCACAACCGCCACCCCGGAGGCGTTGGTCTCGACGCGTTGCTCTGCGACGGTGATGTACCCGTTGCGAGTGTTCCCACCGATTGGATATCGTCGGTCGGGATCGCTGAGCATGATTGGTGCGCCAGTCTCGTTGTCTCGGAGTTCGATGCGGAGTGTGGCCTGGCTTTCGTTCTGCTGGAGCACCTCAACGGTCAGATTACTGCGCCGGAGCTGCCGCTCTGAGCCAGCGTCAGGTGCCACAATCGAGGCGTTCACACCCCGCACGATCCCCGCTACCTGGAGCGCGTTGCGGTCGACGTTCTCCGCGCGAACCGCAACACCGTACGTCGTTGTGTACGACTGGTTGACGATGTCGATGTTGATGTTCTCACCGAGCGTTCCGTCCGGAGACGGTCGGTTAGTGCCCCATGTATCGATGATCTCTGGGCCATCGCGAACTGGTTCAGCACGCGGGCCGATTCGCGACGGATACGCGTGAACATAGACCGGAATCGCGTCAGACTTGACGGTGGCGCTGTCGGTCCGGTTCGACCTGACGAGTGTATCCCAGTTGGTGTTCCGAGCGGTGTAGAACCGCCAGACGCCACGCACTCGTGCGCTTCCATTCTCCGTCAGCGTGTACCCTTGCCACGGTCTGGACTGGAAGATAGCCACACCAGCGTCACCATTGGGATACTCGGCGTAGTAGGGGTACGCCGAGAGGTCGTAGATCTCGACGGCAATCGAGTCCGAGACGTTGAGCGACTCGGTACGATACGTGACCTCGACATCGGTCTCGTCGCCTCGGTCGATTCGCGTGGTCTTCTTCAACCGGACGCTGATCTCGGCTTCAAGCGTGAGATTTGCACTCCAGTCATCCTCGATCTGGTAGTCGAGGGCCGGCGTGTGCGAGCCATCACGTTCGACGATGGTTTCACCGTCCTTCTTCAATCGAACCTCCTCGACCTCGTTGCTCGCGAGCGACCACTCGATCGTCGTGTTCCCTGAAGAGCTTCCGTTCGGGACGCGAACACGATAGTCAACGAACCCCCGAATCGTGCCGTTCGGTGCGATATAGAGCGGTGTTTCACCCGACTCCAAGTGACCTCGCGTCGACGGCTGCACAGCGAACACCGTGGCGTGGGCGTCCTCGATGAAAACCCCGTCTTCGAGCGACGCGTGGCGCGGATGCACGGACGTATCCGACCCACCGGGTTCGAGATCAGCGAAATCGTTTCGCGTCCACGTTGCAGCTGTCGCCGGCGGGCGCTTGAACGTGATGTCCGTCCCGTTTGCGAGTTGGTGCATCGCGGTCCGGCTCTCGCCGTATCGCTGCTGGTACTCCTCCTGGCTGATGTAGCTGTCCGCGTCGCGAGACCACAGCGTGGCTGATTCATTCTCTGTGAGCCCATTTCCCTCCGTGCCTGGCCGTGGCGGGCTTGCAGTGACGAGACCCGTGACTAAGCTCGTCACGAACAGGGCGGCCATTAGCACGGAGAGCTCTCGTTGTGTCATGGGGGCTCGCGACGGGGGTGGTAGTCGCCTACCAGGGGGCGAGGTCGACGCACTGCGCCAACGGGAGGTTCATCATCGACCCAGCGACGGTGTAGAGTGGCCCGAGGGCGACGAGGACGACCGCGGACTTCATCGCCGACCGTTTGTGGCGCTTGAGTCCCTTCTTCTGGTCGGGCGTGATCGTGAACATCTCGATAAGGGAGTCGGCCTGCCACACGACTGCGAGGCCGACAATGCCCAGCGCCGTGGTAAGCTGGAAGAAGCCCTCGATCATGCTGGGAAGGTTGTCCGCACTACAGACGGCATTCGTCTGTGCGGCGGCGGGTTCCACAGCGAACAGGCTCAGGACGACGACGATGAACATAGCTTGCCTGGGAAGCCTACTTGCCGCCGTGGACTGGCTGTCGGCGCGATTCGGGGCCGTCTCGGAGGGCGTATTGTCCTGTGACATAGCGGGTTACTCCTCTGCGTCGTCGACGAGTGCTTTCAGATCAGCGTAGCGGTTGGTCTCGTCGACGATCTCGTCTTTCGTGTAGCCCTGTTCGCGGGCCCGTTCGAAGAGATCTCGAAGCTCGTCGGGGTCGACGTCGCGAAGCTCCATCTCATCTCGGAGGGCGCGGCGATAGAGGGCGGAACCGTTGATATGGCTGTTCCACGTCAGGTACAGATCATCGATGTCTTCGATGGTGACTGCCCGTGTGATCATATGTGCGGGGTGGGTATGCACCGGTTGAGCCCCGGTCCATGGTGGTGCGATAGCTAGAAGATCGGTATATGCTTTCTGGCCACCAACTGGCGCAAAAAGCTAAAGTAAATTATAACCGGAAAGTTCGTTCACCTCGCAAAGGTACCGTTAACCAACAATGGGGTTAGATTCCGTTGACTGTTGGTTAAGGTTGGAATGGCGCTCTACTCGAGTTCCACGACCTCTCCACGCCCGTTGTCGAGGATTTCTCGCACCTCGGCCAAGAGTTCCTGACCTTCCTCGTGGAGCCTTGTCCCTTCATCGAGGTCACACTCCTCCGCATCGAGCTGCTCAATGATTTCTTCGACACGGGCCAGCCGGTCGTGGATCTCTTGGTCGTTTGCCACGCTTAGATCACCCCCAACCAAAGCCCAGTGATGGCCAACAACAGCAACAGTAGCACAGCGATTGCGGCCTTGTAGTAGACCGACGGGAGGCCCTCGGGTGCGGCCGCCTCGTCGACTGCTTCGGCAAGCTTCCGTTCATGTTCATGCTCTTGCTGGAAGGTTTCGTACGCGGCGTCGAGTTGCTGTGCCAGCGGCTTGACCTCGCCCGCGAAGAACTCCTCGCGGGAATTCACGATATACTCGCCAGCGGCCGTCGGCGTGATCGTCGCTACATCCGCGACCTGATCGGCGATTAACCGGTCGTCAGTATGCCCGATCGCCGTGACGATCGGGGCGTTCGCGGTGAAGATCGCCTCCGCGACCCGCTCGGTGTTGAACGCTTGGAGGTTCGAATCACTCCCACCGCCACGACCGACGATGACCGCGTCGATGTCCTCCGAGCGGTCGAGATGGTGGATGCCGTTCGCGATGGACGTGGGCGCCTCCGACCCTTGGACGGTGGCGTCCTTCACCAGGATGTCGACGGTAGGGTCCTGTTCGTGGATCGCGTTCTGGATGTCATAGCGGGCATCGCCGCGGAGGGAGGTTACGACCCCAACCCGCTCTGGAAACGCCGGCGGGCGCTGTTTCTGGTCGTCGTCGAACCAACCACGTTCCCCGAGTTCACTTTGCAGTCGCTCGACGGCAGCTGCTTGGTCGCCGTCGCCGACGACGATCACCTCCCACGGCTTGAGGTCGATTTTCCCACCCTCTGTCCAGTAGTCGATATCGCCTTCGAGGATGACCTCCGTTCCGTCCTCGAGGTCAGCATCCATCGTCCGATAGCGGTTCGCCCAGATCATGCAGGGGAGTTCTGCGTCGCCGTCAGTGAGGGTGAAATAGAGTGCAGTACTGTTCTGATGGAGATCCGTGACCTCGCCAATACAGCGGACACCGTCGAGGGCAGGCGCTTCCTCGACGACCGCCGCAATCCGGTCGTTCAGCTCTGTAACGCTGAGGACCTCTCCTGTATCGGGTTCAGTTGCCTGCCGTTCGGTATCCGGTGCGTCCGCCATCTTCGTTTACTAACTTCTGAACAGGAACCTCAAAAAGCTACGTTCGAGTGATGGGGTTGGCTGTGTTACGCAGGCCTACAGGTCGCGGGGCTGGACAGTCTTTCGGTCGTTGGCCTCGGCACGCTTTGCGGCGTCGTCGAGCAGTTCGGCGACCTCTTCGTTGAGCGCATCGTAGAAATCCGCCGAGACGTTGTGGTCCGAGAGTGTGTCCTTCACGGCTGCTTTGACGATTAGGTCAGACATTCCATCGCGGACTTCTCTCGTCTATATTATAAAGGTTCGAATTTTCGATTTACCATTTTGAGCATCAGTGAGTAACACAACAGGAAGATACGGAAAGTCAATGCGCCAGTGTTGAACGTGGCGATAACCGGACCCATCTCAGAATTACGCCCACAGCTGGCAACATCAGAAACCACCCCGTGGCAAACTATAAACTTAGCCCCATCTAATTTCGCTCTAATGCTGAGCGCCATCATGGAGGACTATCTCAAAGCGATCTATTACCTCCAAGACGAAACGGATGAACGGGTGCGGACCTCGACGCTCGCTGAGCATATGGACGTAGAACAACCCTCAGTCACCAGTATGGTGAAAAAATTGGCCGAGCGCGATTTTGTCCATTACGAACCTTACAAGGGCGTTGTACTCACAGACACTGGAATTCGTATCGCTCTCGAAATCATTCGCCATCATCGGCTCTTAGAACGATACCTGACGGAGCGCCTCGAGTACGATTGGGCTGAGGTACACGACGAAGCAGATCGCCTCGAACACCATATCAGTAGTCAATTTGCCGACAGAATTGCAGAGCAGTTAGGGAATCCGGCAGTTGACCCGCATGGCGACCCGATTCCCACAGCGGATCTGGACGTTTCACCGCCACAATCCGGTGAAACACTCGCTGATCAGCAGGTTGGCGAAAAGGTTCGAATCGAACGGGTGCCAGACCATGACCCAGATCTACTCCGGTACCTGTCTGAACACGGGATTACCCCAACAACGGTAGTCGAAATTGTTGAGACCACCTCATTTGGGATGGTGACGCTTGATCCTGATGGCACTGACGAACGAGTTGCACTTCCTGAGGAAGTTGCCCGAATTATAACCACTCAAACGCTCACTGGAGCTTCAAACTAAACTGATGAGCCTCCATGAGCGAGGATATTAGTTTAGACTCAATCTAAGTTTAGATGGGTCTAATTTATGTATTGGGTGGGACAATGGACGTGTATGGGTATGCGAAGGCTTGACCAGCGGAGGAGATCATGCCATCGATAGATTACAATAGCGCAGCAGACATCACAAAACGGCTTGAGGAGCGATTGGTCGAATCACTCACTGGTGAAACGAGTGTCAGTCGCCGCACGGTCCTCGGCGGGCTCGGTGTCGCTGGGAGTGCAGCTGTCGGACTCGGGAGCTCCCGGGCAAGTGCCACCCCCGATCACGACAATGGGGATGAACACGGTAACTTCGGAGCGGTGGGCGAATATCGTGATTTGAACTTCGACCCGCACGAGTTCCTCACTGCGTTCAATACCGGAGAGAGCGGACAGGATAACGTTCCCCAACAGGTCTACGAAGAGGACGGCCGAACCGTACGGGAATTCGAATTCACTGCCGTCGACACGACGATAGCAATCGCGCCGGGCGTCGAGTTCTCGGCATGGGCGTACAACGGCCAGGTGCCGGGGCCGACGATTCGCGCCGTCGAGGGCGACCTGATCCGCGTGAAGTTCACGAATTTGGGACGACACGCGCACACGATTCACCCACACCTGAAGAACCTCAACCCGCGAATGGATGGGATCCCACAAAATGGGCCTGGCGTTCTCGATACGGGTGAGTCATTCACGTACGAGTGGATCGCACAGCCCGCCGGTACGCACTTCTATCACTGCCACTCGCTCCCCCTGAAAGAGCACATCCACCGCGGACTCTACGGCACGATCATCGTTGATCCGGACCCTGAACGCGTTAGGGAGAGCCCACGCGAGTACGTCAACTACCCGGGCCCGATTACTGATGATTTCCGAGAGCAACTCGTCGCTGAGGCGAAGAGTCGTAACCACGAGTACGCCGAAAACGACGCCGTCAACGAGATGGTGATGGTGATGAACTCGTTCGATACCAACTTCGACGGCGGAAACGAGGTTTACGCAGCGAACACGCGGGCGTTCGGATACGGCGTCGGTGCTACCGATGGCAACGGCAACTGGACGGCGGGCGAGACCAAACGCCCCATCCAGATCGACAAGAACGAACGCCAGCGAGTGTACCTCTCTAATGCGACGGAGTTCGATCTCATCAATTCGTTCCACACACACTCGCAGTTCTTCGACTACTACGACCATGGGACGACCCTGACGCCGACGAACAAGACTGTGGACACGATTATGCAGTGTCAGGCCCAGCGCGGTATTCTCGAGATCGACTACTCGGATCACGAGCCCGGGCTGTACATGTTCCACGCCCACCAGTCTGAGTTCGCCGAACTCGGCTGGATGAGCTTCTTCGAGGTGGTCTAACATGACGGACAAGACACGGAATTCGACAACGGACGGTGGTGTTCCAGCCGAGGAAGAAATTACACGACCGCTTGGCCTTCCGAGATGGGTCAGCGCGTTACTCCCAATCGTGTTGCTCGTGCTCGTCTTAGGCGTGTTCGCGTTCACGTCCCCGCTCGCCGGAGTACAGAGCGGCGAACCACTTCCCGACGTGACGATCACGCACACGACGCTTCCGAGCGACGAAACGGTCGTCCTGCACGTGACGAACAACGGGCCCGAATCTGTGACGATATCACAGGTTCTCGTCGATGAGGCCTACTGGGATTTCCGAGTCGAAGGAGCCGGTGGTGACCAAACACTCGCCCCGATGGAAAGCGCACAGATCGTGATTCCGTATCACTGGAATCCAGGGTGGGATCTCGACGTCACTCTCGTGCTCTCCGACGGAGCGACATTCGATAACACGATCGTCGCGCCGAGCCAGTCCCCCGGGTTTAGCCTCAGTCTGCTTGGGACGCTCGCAGTCATCGGACTGTTCGTCGGCGTGATCCCGGTCGCCTTAGGGATGCTCTGGTTCCCCTACATCAAGACGATGAGCGATCGGTGGCTACACGCCGTGCTCTTGTTCGCGGCTGGCGTACTGGGCTTTTTGGCGTTCGACGCCGGGTTCGAGGCGTTCGAACTCGCCGAACGAGTTCCGGGTGCGTATGAGGGCAACCTCTTGATCGTCTTCGGAATATTCGGCGCACTCCTCTTGGTACAGGCGATCAGTGCGTGGCGTGAGGGGCGTGTCGCCGCTGGTGATAAACAGGCGAGTAGCGGTCTCTGGATCG
The DNA here is from genome assembly GCF_025457605.1 of Haloarcula laminariae. Taxonomy (NCBI): domain Archaea; kingdom Methanobacteriati; phylum Methanobacteriota; class Halobacteria; order Halobacteriales; family Haloarculaceae; genus Haloarcula; species Haloarcula laminariae. The sequence continues at coordinate 21,282 of NZ_JAMZFY010000003.1, forward strand.
CCTATCTAGTCGCTGTCGGGATCGGTCTACACAACCTTGCGGAGGGGTTGGCAATCGGGAGTTCGTTCGCACTCGGGCGTGTGTCGCTCGGCGCATTCCTCGTAATCGGGTTCATGCTCCACAACGTGACGGAGGGTCCGGCTGTCGTCGCGCCAGTCGCCCGAGGAGAACGTCCGGCTCTCAAGCACTTCGCCGCGCTCGGCGTAATCGCCGGCGCACCAGTCATCCTCGGTGGCTGGATTGGTAGTCTCGCATACTCGCCGACGATCGGTGCCTTCTTCCTCGCGATCGGGGTTGGTGCAATCCTACAGGTTGACTGGGAGATCGCGCGAATGGTTCGCGACGCCGGCGGTCGGGTGGCGAGTGCGACGAACCTACTCGCATTTCTGCTCGGTCTCGGCATAATGTACGTGACCGACCTCTTCGTGGCGCTCTAATCGGCACTACTCATCTCTGTATCAATGACACCCGAATTCTACGATCGGCGGACGGTATTGCGACTCAGCACTGCCACCCTAGCGACGCTCAGCACGGCTGGGTGTTTGAGTGGGCAGACGTCGTCAGGCCAGACCGTCACGATGCCCGACAACCTCACGTTCGAGCCGAAGACTGCGACGGTAGAAACGGGGGAGACGGTAACGTGGACGAACGAGAGCGAAATCAAGCACACAGTCACAGCATATGAAGACGAGATTCCGGACGAGGCCGCGTACTTCGCAAGTGGTGGCTTTGAATCAGAGCGGGCTGCGAGGAATCGGGTCACCGAGGGGCTCATCGCTCCGGGTGAGAATTACGAGCACACGTTCGAGGAACCAGGCACGTACGGGTACTTTTGTATCCCACACGAGGGGTCCGGAATGGTCGGGACGGTTCGGGTAAAGTAATCGAACAATCAAGTTCCCGTTCCAACGAAACACGTCCGCAAACTCGTCACGATCCCTCCGCTAGTAGATTATCGACGAGGCGGGTGAATCGGTCGATCATCCGATCGGACAGCGAGGGTGTAATCTCTTCGAGGAGACGAGCGGTCTCAATCGGCTCGGCTGCGACCAGCGTCACGTGATTATTGGCATCTCGGTGTTTCTCGATGAGATTCTGCTCCGTCAAATGATTCAAGTGCCATTCGAGGGTTCCCCGAGCAATCCCGAGTGACTCTGTGACAGCGTTCGGTCTGGATGGCCCCTGTTCGAGAACACAGAATAAAATATCGCGTGCTGTTTCCCGGCGAATGACAGCGATTGCTCCCCGCTCCCACGCATCATATTCAGGTGTGTAATAGTGGGTCCGGCCATAGAGAGGCAGTTCCACCACTCTCCCTTGATTCTGGAGTTCCCTGAGATGGTACTGTACCTGTCCCGGTGCAAGGTCGAGTCTCCGCGTGAGTGCGTTGAAGTGTTCTCCAGGATGGATGGCAATATACTCGTGAATCCGGTCACGTTGGTGTGTCATGTGTCCAAATTGGTCTCGTTCGAAGTGGTTCGAGAGTGATAGACCGCAGCAATAACGAGCGCAACAAGAATAACATCAAGTCCGTGTTCGAGTAGGTGATGTTCGGCGTGTGAAAACAGGCCGACGATGGTGATCCCCGCAACTGCAGAGCGTCCAAAAAGGGCAGCTAGCGCAACGACAACTAACAGATATGGACGAGATTGGCGCTGAACGAACGCGCCGATCGCTAGTCCCAGAAGCACCGCTGTACCGGCAGCCGCGATGGTGAGCACCGCGAGCAACGGAAGGGACCACGGATCGATGAACCCACTATGAAGTGGGATAAATCCCGCCATGTGGGCTGAATTTGAAACGCAGTTACCTGAGAACGTCGATTCGAATTACCCCCGGATGTTAGAATTATAGCGAGTGGGTGGTGGTTCCAAACTTCTTCTGAGGGGGCAGTCTCTGGGCACGAACCACGATTGACTCACTTTTTTGTCCTGCACAATCACCACATAAACATATGTACTCGTTCTCAGATCGCGCGCTGCTGACGGCAGTCGTCGCGGATGTCACGCTGATTTTCGGGTACGCCATCAGTGCGGTTCATCCTGACCGTCGAGTGTGGCCCATCGGCGACAGCTCGTGGCGGTGGTGGTTCAATTGGTCAGCGCTCTCCGTCGTGTTCGCTGGGTTTCCCGTGCTGGCCGCGCTTGATCGGGATTCATTCATTTTCACCGAACGCTGGAGCAAACTCGCAGGTAGCGGTATCGCCGCACTCGGTATGGGATTTGCCCTCTCAGCACTCTTTGAACTCGGGTGGATGGAAAGCAGTGGAAGAGAAGGGGAGCTTCGGACGGACGGTATCTACCAGTACACGCGCAACCCACAGAGCGTAGGATTCATTACGTTCATCGTCGGCGCGATCATCGCAGTGAACTCCAGGAAACTGGCTGTACACGGCGTCTTGACCATCCTTGTGTACGCACTGTTCCCGTTTGCCGAAGAACCGTGGCTGCGAGAGCAGTATGGCCAGGAATACGATGAATACCGCGAGCGGACCCCCCGATTTATCGGGTGGAACTTGGTGAAGAAGCTCTTCACCAGATAGTCCGCTACCGGCCTTGAGGGGAGGATTCAAGAACTCTACCAGAACCGCTTTTCCGTTGACTTCCTAATTGCCGGGTAATGAGTGATGAGAGAGGTATCCCTCGCCGAGAATTCCTCAAGTCGGCCATCGCTATCGGAGGAACAGCGGCATTTAGTGCCTGTCTAGGCCGTGAAGAAGTCGATGTCCCGACGGGCCCGGACGATCTCTCGTCGTATCCACAACGTCAACACGCTTGGAATGAGGTCCTCCCACGGGACGACCATGGGAACATCATCGCTCCGAGCCATCGTGTGCTTCTCTATTTGAATTACCGACGAGACGGGCAACCGAACGAAGACGACCGCGACCAAGTTGAAACAGCTCTCCGTGGCATCGAACACGCCTACGAGCGAAGCGGGGACGGGTTATTGCTCACGGTGAGTTATTCTCCGGCATACTTTTACCGATTCGACGACTCGCTTCCCGACGACGTTGACCTCCCCGATCCGGAAGCACTTGCTCCGTTTGAGGAACCCGAGTTCGATACGCCCGATGCGGTCGTCCATCTCGCAAGTAACACGGCACAGGTGGTGCTCGGTGCCGAAGAAGCCCTCAAAGGGAACAAATCGACCCTCAACGGTGTCGATCAGCCTGACGCTGCACTGACCGATGTCTTCTCACTCGCCGACCGGCGAACTGGATTTATCGGGGATGGACTCCCGGCGGAGAATGCAGACGATGCGGAGGGTGTTCCGGCCGACAAAGTCCCGGAGGACGCACCCCTGTTTATGGGATTCAAATCGGGATTCAAATCGGGATTCAAAAAGAACCAGGCCAGTGAAGACCGTGTCACGATCCAGTCGGGGCCGTTCGCCGGTGGCACGACTCAGCACATCTCCAAGCTCCAGCTCAACCTCAACCAGTGGTACAATCAGGACGATCGTTGGCAGCGTGAGGCGAAGATGTTCTGTCCGTACCACGCCGAGAACGACGTCATCGAGGGGGCTGGAGACAATCTCGGGACCAGCAGCAAAATCGACGACTGTCAGCCGACGGATGAAACGGCCCGCGAGATGGGCGTCGTCGGCCACTCTCAAAAATCCGCCCGCGCTCGCGACGACGATGACTCACCGCTCATCCTTCGGCGTGACTTCGATTCTACCGACGGTGGAGCCGCTAGTCTCCACTTTTTAGCGCTCCAGCGACGGATCACCGACTTCGACGACACGAGAGAAGCGATGAACGGAACTGATGTTACCGAGCAGTCGGCCGTCGGTCAGCGAAACAACAACGGCATCCTGCAGTACATCCGTACGGAGCGTCGCGGTAATTTCCTCGTCCCCCCGCGATCGTTGCGCGCGCTGCCGCCTGGACAGCCGGCTGGGGACGCACAGGAGGTGACGCATGAATCGTCGTGACGTACTTCGAGCGGTCGGGGGCACGTCACTCATAGGGCTCGCGGGGTGTGCCGGCCTGTTCGAGACGCGATCAGCGCGGGCACCACCGCTCCCCGAGAACCGGCCGGACGCAGTATACTATCCGACCCACTATGAGGGCATGAAAATGCCCGGGATGAAGGAACAGGGCGGGTACAGGTGTGCGATCACGTACTCGTATGCGCACCGGTTCTGGCTGATGAAGCCGAATGGGATCACGAAGGTCGAGATTCAACCCGAGGATTCGATTCATCTCATGCCGGTCGTTTGGGAGACACAGACGGGGATTATCCCACCCGATATCAATCCACAGCTCACGATTACACAGAACGGTGAGTCGATTGATCAGTTCGCGCCGTGGCCGATGCTCTCCCAGCCGATGGGTTTTCACTTCGGTGATAACGCACAACTTCAGGGCGACGGCACATACACTGTCGAGGTCAGCATCGGCGGGCCGTCGACGCGACGGACCGGCTCGCTGGCCGAGAACCAAGGAAACACATCGTTCACGTTCGAGTTCGAGTTCAGCGAATCGACGCTCAATGAGATCTCGTACACGGATATCCCCGACGACAAGGAAGGCACGAAGGGTGCTGTCGACCTGATGGACATGGAGATGTTACCGAACTCGCAGGTGCCGACACCAGACGCACTCCCCGGCGACGTGCGTGGCTCGGAGACGAGCGGAGACGCGAAGTTCGCGATTACGGTCGTCGAAGACGCGTCGCGTTTCGGTGGTGACGAGGAGCAGAAGTACCTCGCTGTGTCTCCGCGCACGCCTTACAATCGGACCATGCTGCCGATGATGTCACTATCGGCAACACTACAACGCGACGGTACGTCGGTATTCGACGGAATTCTGCAGGCAACCATCGATTCAGATCTCCGCTATCACTATGGGACGACGGTTGCGGACGTACTGACGGGAGATGAACTGACGATCACAGTCGATTCGCCCCCACAAACGGCTCGCCATGAAGGATACGAGACAGCCTTCGTTGATATGCCAGATGTGCAGGTGACGTTGTAGTTTCAAAGGTGTCTTTAGAAATCCAATCGAAGCCAAACCCATGGAAGAGAAACACCTCTTACTGGCGGCGTTACTCGGCGTCGTCTCACTACTGGTACTCACCGGATTCGTCGTTCGCCTGGCGTAGACAGTCACAAAGTGACCGAGGCTGGCAGTTTCAGATACTTCCGGTTGATGACAGCGAGGTCGACTCAATATGAACCAACCAAACATACCATCGCAGATGGGACGATGAATCGACGAACGTTTCTCAGACAGGGAGCCGCCCTCTCGGGAGGACTGCTGCTGTCTGGTTGCTTGGGTCAGCTCGGGTTCGAGACGCAGTCCGCGTGGCGTGATCCACCGCTGGTGGAGGATCGACCTGACGCAGTCTACTATCCGGCAATCATCGAAGGGATGGGAATGTACGGAACGACGACGGCCGGCGATCTCGGATTTGCACTGATGCATTCCTTCCCGCACCGTTTCTGGAATCTCACTGGCTCACGAAAGACGAAAGTCGTCGTTCAGTCGGATGATTCGGTGCATCTGATGGCGAGTGTCTGGGACACCGAGACGGAGACGATCCTCCCGGTCGACGTCTCTGTCGAAATCAGTAACAGCGACGGTCGAGTGTCTTCGACCAACCTCTGGCCGATGATTTCGCCGAATATGGGGTTCCACTACGGCGACAATATCGCGCTTCCGGGGGAAGGACAGTACGATGTGACGCTCCAGGTCGGCCCCTTGCAGACAGCTCGTACGAATCCAATCGACGGGCGATTTACAGAGGGACAGTCTGCCACGATGCAGTTCACGTTCGATACGGATGAGACGTACAATTTGGAGATTCGCCGGTTAGGCGACAAAGCCGGTACCCGTGGGACAGTCGATCTAATGGACATGGAAATGGTCCCTGAACCGGTCGTACCGACAAAATCCGAGCTTCCTGGTCGACTTCTCCACGAAGGGCAATCCAGTGATGCGACGATACTCGTTGCTCTCGTTGACGGTGACCATCGGTTTAGTGATAGTGACGGTCCCTTCCTGATCGTCTCTCCTCGAACACCGTACAATCGCGTGATGCTCCCGAGGATGGCTCTTTCAGCAACACTCGACCGAGGAGGGGACACAATCACACAAGGGACACTCCAAGCGTCCCTCGATCCCGACCTCGGGAGTTTCTATGGGATGGGTCTCGATGAACTCGAGACGGGCGATACGGTCAGACTCACCGTCGAGACACCACCCCAACTGGCGCGGCACGATGGCTACGAAACCGCATTTCTCGATATGGATCCGGTTGAGTTCACTGTCGAGTGAAGTTCCGAAGGGTGGCTTCTGTCAGCCAGTGTGCGACCAGCTGTACCCTCGAATCCACCAGAATCAGGGTAGATAAGGGGGCGTCGCTCCTGGAAGTGAGAGAATCCAGAGGCTAATGACGGTGTAACCGATCATCACAAGAATGAATGGGTACTGGCTCCGGATCGCGACGAGACGACTCGAGAAGAGTTCGTAGGCGGTCGCGTGCGCTGCCCAAATAGCGAGGAGATGCCCAACGAGCACGTAGGCGATACTCAAGCCCTCGAACCATCCAGGTGGAGACAATGTCAGGGGATTCGCTGGAGGCGACAGTGGGGAGACAATCGCCATCCCTAGAGCCGGACTGAGGGATACGGCCAGTCCAGTGTAGTGAGCGAGGTGATATCCCGCTGCGATAGCCAATAGCGAGGGTGCAAACCGAAAGGCGATGCGTTTCGCTGAGATGTATGTCCCAGTCCGTCGCCGAGAGAGTACGCCAGCATACCAATACGCGCCGAAGAAAACGACGTAGCCACTGACGAAAAGGAGCGTGTAGATGAGGATCGCACGAATTTGTACAGCTCCCACTCCGATATTGGAGTGGCTGACGAGTGTCTCGATAGTTGCTGCGCCCGTCTGCGTCGTGATGAAGCCACTGTACGTGAGTTCCCAGATTAGCGCAATGACGAACGCAACATCGGATGTGTCAGTGATTACGTCTGCGTTGGTCAGGTCACTACCGGGCAGTTTTACAGTAAGCTTCCCATCCCGCCGTTTTACAGGGGCGACAGCCCCGAAGAATCGGAACAGGACGGATAACGGATCTGCGTTCCCGAACCATGCGTTGGGACCGACGAGTACCGCGCCTGCGATTGTGACGACACTGTAGCCGAGGATCGCAATCGAAAGAACGGACGGAATCGTGCTGACAGGAAAAATCACCTCAACCCACACGAGAAGTAATAGGCCACCAACAGCTGGCCATCGGGCTAATCCTTCTGGATACGTCCGGAATCCAGTTGGAAGTAGCGAGACGATTCCTCGCCAGGGGTTCAGCACTGGCCAGAGATTGCCTCCGAGATACGTGAGCATCGGCAAGCCTGCACGAACGACGACGAACGTGACCAAGATGGTGAAACTCGCTGTCGGGAGTTGAGGGCCCGTCACTCCGAGGTACACTGCCAGTCCGAGGACGACGATCCCGAGTCCACGTCCGGTCCACACAACAGGTGTTCGCCAGTCATCAATCGTTGGGCCAGGAACCGACCAGCTGTGGAGATAACGGATAAACGCCCGATCAGTGACGAAACTCGCCAGCAAAGCGGAGGCTCCGATTGTGGCACCACCGGTGGCAAGGTACAGCCATCGGGGAACGGCGAGGGTATCCCGTGGCTGCTTCGAGAGCGTCATTCCGTTCCCGGCAGCGACTGTTTCGGTAAACAGCGTCAATACCGAGACCCAGGTTACAAACTGAATCAGGAGTCTGAGCTTTGTGTTCGATACGACCCAATTATGAAGCCTCGACTCTAGCCCTGAGTCTGTGTCTCCCTCCCTGCGTGCTCCAGAATTCGTGTCTGAGTCAGGCGACGATGGCATATAGCATTAAGAAACCGAAGTATAGGAGCACAAGGGCTCCAAGTGCTTTCAGACGCAGCGTGCGTAACTCGTCTTCTTCGTCCGCTCTGGCAGAGAGGAACGCGTCTTCCTCGTCGGCATCCAACTCTTGGGGATGTTCTAAGCCTTTGTGGAGGACGAGGCGGTCGGTCGTTGGGAACGGATGCCCACAGTAATCACACTCCCCTGCAGGAGAGTCACGCTGTGGAACCGTAGTGCCTTCGTATGACATACTCTCGAAAGCTGTTAATCGGCCGTAGGCCAGTCAGCGTTGAAACCGTTCTGGTTCGACGTTCGAACTTCTCCGCTCGTATATCGACTTACGTGGCGATATCAGCGGGCAGAATGGTCGGCTACAACAGATCTACTAGCGAAGAACGAAGCTGTACAAACACTCCCTTTGACGGCGTTGAAGTAGCCTTTTGTTCAGAGTGGTTGTCCTCGGCCGGGGACTGACTCTTCGCTTCTCGCTCTTCTTCGTAGGCGTCGCAGTAGATGCACATGAAAAAGAGTAGGCAGAGCGTCTCTATAAAACCATTTGACCGTAAGATGGGATATCGCGGAGAATTAGGATGAAGAAGCATTACCGGCTTAAGAGTGAGACGTTATATCGCACGAATATTAACTAACGTCTGAATCACAGCCATATTCTATTAACGATGAAGGGATCAATAACAGCCGATTTATTATATCGTGAAACTCAATTCGAGATAATGAGCGATCCATCTGACTCGGACGCAACCTTCACCGGGTCGAGTCCATGGCCACTCTTCGTCGCGATTGGATTTGCTCTCTCGGAGGTCGGTGTTGTTCTCGGCCTTCGTCCTGTATCCGTTGCAGGACTTTTGTTGTTCGTAGGGTCTGTTGCTGGCATTCTTACGGAGGCGGGGTATATCTCTGGCCCAGCGAAAGCTGCAGGTATTCAAGGATTCGTCCTCATCGGCATCGGAATCCTGTTGATCACAGAAAATCAGATTGGGACAACAATCCGTGGTCAATCGATTGCTATCGCTGGCATCATCTGTCTCGTTGGCGCAGCTCTCTGGGTCGGCTTCGTTCGGAAGAAGACCCGCGCCAAAATGTCGAAGACCGAGACACCGGAAACAACATCTGATTGAGCGACAGTACCGTACTACAATAATATTCGATACCACAAGAGAGAGATCACGTTCGTGGTTCTACTTGCTATCAGAATCAGGAGGGGACGATACTGAATCCGGTGAGTACCAGTGGTGATGTGGTCAGCGTCGGTCTCACCGTGTGTGAAGTCCGTACCTTCTCCTCGGGATCAAACACGGCGAGTATCGAGCAATTCGGACTTAGGTCCGGAGAATGGGACGGATTACCGGCCGAATTAATAACTCGGCCCGAATATTTTATTAGAGACTGCCATAATAAGGCCGTTTAGTAGCAGTCGATTTAATAAGTCTGTAGTAGCTAGCGGTATGTAATGACCTCACCTGACGAGGAATCCCACGATGGAAGTGGTGAACCACCGGATCACACCCACGACCACGGAGAGGATTCTCACGAGCAGGCTCATACACATGACCACGAGCACGAGGAGCACGAGCATATCCGGCACACAGGACAAGACGGTGATGACGTTGCCCAATCGATAGATCAAGGGGATGTTGCACAGTTCTCCGTTCCGGAGATGGACTGCCCATCCTGTGCAGGAAAGGTCGAAAACAGCGTCGGAAAGCTGGACGGAATCAATAGCGTCGATCCACAGGTGACGACGGGAACACTGACGGTTTCGTACGACCGCGAGCAAACGAGCGCCACCGCAATAGCTGAACGTGTTGAAAAAGCTGGATACACCGTCGAGAACACTGGCGAAGTGACCTCGAAATTCACCGTCCCAGAGATGGATTGCGCTTCGTGCGCGGGTAAAATCGAAAACGCCCTCAACCGGGTCGGTGGAGTCACAACATACGAGACGCAGCCGACGACCGGAACCGTCGTCGTCACGTACGATTCGTCGCGGGCTGGGCAAGCTGATGTCATCGACGCGATCGAAAGCGCTGGGTACGAGGTCACAGCCACGACAGGTGACGAATCAGGACGGCAGGAAGCGGGCGGAGAGCGCGAGGGTATCTGGACCAGTTCGCGCGCACTCAAGACGTGGGTGAGTGGTGGATTCGTCGCCCTCGGCTTACTCTTCGAATTCTTCCTGATCGGCCAGAATATACAGATCGCAGGCCTTCTCGGTACTGATCTGCTGGTCGCCGACGTACTGTTTCTGATTGCAGTGGCCACCGGCGGCCAGGAGATCCTTCGCAACGGCTACTACTCGGCGCGGAATCTGAACCTCGATATCGACTTTCTGATGTCGGTGGCTATCCTCGGCGCACTCGTTGCGAGTCTCGTCTTCGGTGAGGCACTCTACTTCGAGGCCGCCACCCTCGCGTTCCTGTTCAGCGTCGCGGAACTGCTGGAGCGGTACTCGATGGATCGCGCCCGGAACTCCCTCCGCGAGCTGATGGACCTCTCTCCGGATGAAGCGACGGTCAAGCGTGATGGAAGCACGGAGACGATTCCCGTCGATGAGGTCGCCGTGGGAGACATCGTCGTCGTCAAGCCGGGGGAGAAAATCCCGATGGACGGGGCCGTCGTCGACGGTGAAAGCGCAGTCAATCAGGCACCGATCACGGGTGAAAGCGTCCCCGTCGACAAGACGACGGGCGACGAGGTGTACGCCGGCACCATCAACGAGGAGGGCTATCTCGAAGTGGAGGTCACCTCTGAAGCCGGTGATAATACGCTTTCGCGCATCGTGGAGCTGGTCGAAGATGCACAGTCGAACAAGACCGAACGCGAGCAGTTCGTCGAGCGCTTCTCGACGTACTACACACCAGTCGTCGTCGCCTTCGCCATCCTGACGACGGTGGGAAGCCCATATGTCCTCGGCACAACCTGGTCCACGGCCGTCGTCTACGGGCTGACGCTGCTGGTATTGGCCTGTCCCTGTGCGTTCGTCATCTCGACGCCTGTCTCGGTGGTGTCGGGAATTACGAGTGCCGCGAAGAACGGCGTCCTGATCAAAGGCGGTAACCACCTCGAAGCGATGGGTGCGGTCGACGTCGTCGCGTTCGATAAGACGGGAACCCTGACGAAGGGTGAGCTCACCGTCACGGACGTCGTTCCTCTGAACGGGAATTCGGAGGAGGACGTGCTCCGGTGTGCACGGGGACTCGAACAACGGAGTGAACACCCCATCGGCGAGGCGATCGTCGCCGAAGCCGGCAGCGCAGGGGTCGCCGAGCGCGAGATCGATGACTTCGAGAGCATCACCGGCAAGGGTGTTCGTGCCGACCTCGACGGGACTCCACACTTCGCAGGCAAACCGGGTCTGTTTGAGGAGTTAGATTTCGATCTTTCGCACGTTCACGCGACGACCGACGGTGGCGTCGTGACACAGACAGCCCGGCAGATGTGTGACCGGAACAACTGTCTCGATCTCCTCGAAGAGACCGTTCCCGAACTCCAGGCTGAAGGCAAGACCGTCGTCCTCGTTGGGACCGAAGACGAACTCGAGGGCGTCATCGCGGTCGCCGACGAGATTCGGCCGGAAGCGAAGCGAACGGTGACGCGACTGAAGCAACTCGGTGTCTCCCGAACGGTGATGCTGACGGGGGACAACGAACGGACTGCCCGCGCGATCGCCGACCAGGTCGGTGTCGACGAGTATCAGGCCGAACTACTCCCCGAAGAGAAGGTGGCCGCGATAGAGGAACTCGTCGATGAGTTCGATGGGGTTGCGATGGTCGGTGACGGCATCAACGACGCACCGGCGCTCGCCACCGCCACAGTCGGTGTGGCGATGGGGGCTGCCGGGACGGATACGGCGCTGGAGACCGCGGACATCGCCTTGATGGGCGATGACCTCGCAAAGCTCCCGTACCTCTACGAACTCGCAAACGATGCGAACGGTGTCATCCGGCAGAACATCTGGTCGAGTCTCGCTGTCAAAGCCGGGCTGGCCGTCGCAGTCCCGTTCGGATACGTCCCAATCTGGCTGGCGGTCCTCGCTGGCGACGCCGGGATGACGACGGCCGTTACCGGGAATGCGATGCGACTCTCTCGAATTACGCCAGACACAGACACCGAAACCAACGCTTCGGAGGGGTAAGATGGGTGCTGAGAACGAGGGAAATGCAACATCCCATACGGAGTCAGATCAGCAGGAATACCCGTTCGGACTCTCGTCTCCGCAGTTTGCTGTCCTCGTTGTGCTCGTTGGGCTCATCGGTCCCGGTTTGCTGGTATACACCCTCGAACAGGCGAATCTCTCTGCCGTAGCTGATCTCGTGTGGATCGTCGGCTATGGTACAACCATATTTGTCGTTTGGTACATCTGGCTTCGTCCGCTCGACTTCAGTGGCTCCTCCGCCCAGGATATATCGCTCACCGAGGAATCGGAAGATTCCGACACAGCAGCTGAGGAACGGGATAGCGAGTCTGACTCCTCGGATCGTACTGAATCCTCTACGGAGGATTCGACGTTGGCGACTGAAGATAGGTCGGAGGAGTCTACTCAGGAATCCTCAGATTCCCCGGAATCGAAATAGCACTCCCTCCAACGTGAATGTATGACGCTCCACGAGCACGCACAAGAGGATACGGCAGAACACGAACACCCGTCTGAAACAAGTGGTAGTACGCGTCGGCTTGCGCTCGTCGCGGTCGTGAATTTCCTCGGATTCGTCATCGAACTGGCTGGTGGACTCCTGTTCGGGTCGGTCGCGCTCATCAGCGACGCACTCCACATGCTGTTCGATATGCTTGCGTACGCGATGGCGTTTGGCGCGAGCTACACCGCCGAACGGTTCGAGGGTGGCGAGGCGTGGTCCTACGGTCTCCACCGACTGGAGCCGGTTGCGGCCTTCCTGAACGGCGTCTTGCTCCTTCCAATGGTCGGATACATCGTCTGGGAGTCCTACCAGCGGTTCCTTGAGCCAGTGGCGATCAATCCAGAGTTGACGCTGATCATCGCGACGGGTGGACTGCTGGTGAACATCGGCTCCGTGTACGTGTTGCAGGGTGGTGAGATGAGTCTCAACGAGCGCGGGGCGTTCTACCACCTGCTCGGTGACGCCGGTGGCTCTGTTGCGGTAATCGTCTCGACCGCCGCCGTCGCAGTGTTCGACCTCCCTATCGCAGACCCTGTGGCGGCCGTACTCATTGGGCTGCTGGTACTCGCGTCGGCTGGGAACGTCCTCCGGGAAAGCACCTCGATCCTGCTGGAACGGAGCCCGGTGTCGTCTGAAGAACTCCGGGATGAATTGACGACACTCGACGGCGTCGACCAGATTGAGGATCTCCACGTCTGGCAAGTCTGTAGTCAACTCACCGTCGCAACCGTCCGGCTCACCGATACGTCGACCACACTTGAGGAGCAACGGACAATTCAGTCACAGGTCCACAACCATCTCACGGATCGAGGAATCGACCATGCAACCGTCGAGCTCGTCGGGCATACCGACCCAGATACCGACCCTGTCGGTACTACGAATCACTCCCACTAGCGATGTCCCACACAGCACCCAATCGAATGTTCGAGGTGTTGGACGAGACGAACGAGAACCTCATTGCGATTCGCGTCGGGCAGGGCACGCGAACAGGCTATCAAGAGCTGTACTCGCTGCTCGTCGAAAAGAGTGACCAGTACGGGCACATCCACGTGTACGAGGAAGTTCCGAACTGGACGTTCAGGACGTTTCTCACACACCTCCACGGAGTGGTTCCCGATCTCCGGTACGGCCCTGACTTCGATATCGACCGGTACGCCGCAGTCGGCGATACACGATGGGCGAAACTCTTGTTCGACTGGTGGTATGCAATCCGGCCGATCTGGCCAGTTGCTCCCAACGAAATGCGATACTTTGAGGTCAAGAAACGCGAGCAAGCTCTCAACTGGCTTCGAGAGGAAATTTAGTTACGAATTCGGTTACCTCCGCCGACGGCGATGAGGAGTGCGGAGACAAGCGTCAGTCCGAGTTGTGGTTCCCGGAACCAGAACGGCGTTGAGGGAACGACTGCCCGAAGCCCGACCAGTAGTAGTGAGAGGCCCGGCACGCCGGCGTCAGGGCTGTCGACGCTGCTGCCGTTATTCGTGTAGGTCGGGGCTCCGACAGGCTCGCCATATGGCAGCCGGTCGGCTTCGTATGGGATACGCTCTGTTCGAACGCTCCAGACGACAGTCCCGGATTCGTCGACCTCTACGAGTCGCCGATTGAGGGTGTCGGTGATGAGCGTGTTTCCGTTCGGGAGGCGATCTGCATCCCGAGGCCAATCTAATGCGACCCCCTCTACCTGATCTACGGCCCACGCTGGCTCCCACTCACCGGTCTCCGTTCGATGGAGTTCGACGACACGGTCGTTCTCGCTGTCAGCGACGAGGACAGCACCATCACCGAGCCACTGGGGGTTGTGCTGGTGGTTGAGCACGTCGGGGTCACCACATCGAATATCGCCATCACTGTCATAGTCGGCTAGCTGATCTGACTTCCGACAGTTGGCATCGTTTGAATCGGTCGTGTCCTCGTTGATGACGTCGACGACGCCCTCACCGCGTTCGATGACGAGAAGTTGGTTGGCATTCCGTACTGAGACGAGATAGCGCCCGGTGCTGATGACATCCACGTCGTTGATGTGTAGCCAGTCGGTCGTCGTCGGATCTTGTGGGGCGTCGTAGAACGAACTCGCATTCCACTGCCACGTGACTTCGCCGTTCTTGACAGTAAATATACGCTCGTACTCCATATCCGTCACGAGGTATTCTCCTGTCTGAAGTCGTTCGACATCGTGGACTTCGCTGTTCTTGTTCGTTCGGACCGGGAAGCTATACTCCGAAAGCACCTGTGGGTCTTGTCCGGGGTCAATGACTCGGAATCCCGTTCGGGTACAGGGAGATTCGTACGGTCCGCACGAAGTATATCCGCTATCCATAAACCCAGCTAACACTGTTCCGTTCTCCGATTGTGTGACGTCGAAATAGCTATCAGCACTCGATTCACGCCAGGTAGTGTTCGTACCGTTGAGAAGGTAGACGCTGCCGTATTCGTGCCAGCCCGGGCCACCCCCCTGAGACCCGACTAACGTATGTGGCTGGTAATCGAGTTTCGTTGTTCGGTCTATTGATGGGGCAAGCGCTGCACTCACGGTGAAGGTACCTACTAGGAGAATGATTCCCCCGACGAACAAGAAGGTGCCAAGGGAGATAGATGAGATCCGATTCCAAATTCTTGAAACTCCAGAACGATCAATCATTGTCTCTTGAGACCATCAATGTTCCAAATCCCTTTCGACGAACGAAGTCTAAATGTTCCCGACTCAAATGACTGTGATATAATCTGTTGAGATGGAATCCTCTCAGATTTCGTGGAAGGCTCCAAATTAGCAAAATCAATAGTTATCTCCTTAATCAGTGTATACTCGTCAGCCGCCTCAACGTAGGTTAGCGTATATTTTTGAGCCGGATCGACGCCATACTGTTCGCCTGAGCCATTCAGTTCAGAGGTCCAAACCTGCATCTCGTCTTCAGATAGGTTACGCCAGTTGGTCATGTCATCGAGAACTTCTTGATAGGTAGTATTAACTGCTGAACAGGAGCGTCGCCAAATGATAATACTGAGTGAAACTCCAATAAGCGGGAATAATATAAAAACAACAAGAGCATACGAATCGACCACCCATGCAAGCGGGATTAAGAGTACGCTGGCCAGGACAAAACTGGCCACAAAATATCGAATCAATATGTCTATTGGGTTCCACGCCTGTTGCCACTGCCGATGCGAGATATCGGTTTTTTCTGGAATCGTGATGCGGTGCATTAGCTGAATTCTCGTTCGGGGTTAGTTCTTGGAATTAGCCCCAGAGTTAGATATTGAGCCACGATCATTGCTGTATGTGGAGAGAGTACATGATGACCGCGAGGCCAAGGGCGACGAACAGGCTGTTAATGAGAACGCCGAGGGCCAATCCGACAGAAAAGAACTGATTGGCCACGCCAGTCAGGATTGCCCCGAGTGTGATGATACCGAACCCGACACCAAGGACGCGTAGCGAGTCCTCACCCGTCCGTCGATAGGCTTTAAATGCAATGTAGGTGATCCCGCCACCGAGAAGCAGAATTACAAATTTGACGACTGCAATCGCCGTGATGACGCCGTTCATACTTCGTCCCCCATCATCGACCAGATATCTGCAAGCCGTTCGTCGGTAGATTGCGGCGGTCGGTCGACACTCACCGAAAACGTCCCTGTGTCGTCCATAGAGATTGTGACGTCCTCGAACGACCGCTCGTAGTAGGTGACCCGTCCACCTCCGGGGTTGATCGTCTCCTGTTCTCGAACGAGGGAAGCGGAACTGAGGAGTTCTAATTTTCGATACAGCGTCGACTTGGGGATGTCACATGCGTCGAGGAGTTCGTTCGCAGTCATTGGTTCGATAGTTTCCTGGAGAATAGCCCGACACGCGGGATCATCCAGCGCATCAAGGACATCTTGTACCTCCGGAGTGTCCTCGGACGACACTGAATCATCTCCCATTATTCGATAATACGTGGTCCTCGGGATATGGTGTCCGATTGCTGGAGAGGCATCCCATTGGTCCCACGAACTCAGTCGGGATCGTGGTTCCAGAATCATGACGGCCGATCCATCGAAAGAGGGGAGACATGGTGACACAGTTGTGAAGCGGTTATGAATCGTGCTGAATTTCGAGTCGTTGTTCGCCTGCGTCTGTGATCTCGTAGAGACCCCTCCCCAGTGGAACAATACAGCCCTCACTATGGAGGTGAGCACACGTTTGGTCAATGGTGATCGGGTGTCCATCGACGGCGTTAGTGATCTCCATCACATGGCACGGTGACTCTTCCACGAGCAGCTCCAATACTTCGAGCTCGGTCTGTATTGAGAACTCGCTCATGGTAAATATCGTGTCACGACCCAATCAGTGGCCGAATTTCGCCCGGCAGGGGCTATCCGGTCAGTCATGCTGCGCATACACCTCGAGAAGCTCTTGGTATCGGTTTCGGATCGTGACTCGACTGACGTGGGCGACCTCACTCACCGTCTCCTGTGTGAGCTGCTCGTTCGTGAGGTGGGTCGCAGCATACAGAGCGGCAGCCGCCAATCCAGCTGGACTCTTTCCACTGTGGACGGCATTATCTGTAGCTACCTCAAGCAGTTCTCGAGAGCGCCGTTCTGCTTCGTCGCTCACGTCAAGCGAGGACGCGAATTGGGGAATGTATTGCATGGGATCCTCTGGCTCGATCTCCAGCCCAAGTTCTCGGGACAGATATCGGTACGCTCGCTGGATCCGGATTTTCTCGACACGGCTGACATCGGCGAACTCCGTAAGCGGCCGTGGCATTCCATGCTGTCGAGCAGCCGCGTACAACGACGCCGTCGACATGCCCTCGATCGAGCGACCTGGGAGCAGGTTCTGCTCTACAGCACGCCGGTACAGCACGCCTGCAGTTTCCCGAACCGATTCCGGAAGTCCCAGAGCGGAAGCCATGCGGCTTATCTCCCCGAGCGCTTGCTTGAGATTCCGCTCGTGGGCATCCTTCGTCCGGAACCGCTCGTCCCACGTCCGGAGGCGCTGTAATTGAGCACGTTTGCGACCGGAGACAGCCTGTCCGTAGGCATCCTTGTCCTGCCAACCAATAGTCGTACTCAGGCCCTTATCATGCATCAGCTGCGTCGTCGGAGCACCGACCCGACTCTTTTCATCGCGTTCGTCCGACGTGAATGCACGCCACTCCGGGCCGTGGTCAATTGGATCATCTTCAAAAACCAACCCACAGCTTTCGCAGGTCGCCTCACCGCTGTCGCTATTCAGGGTAATATGGCCCTGACACTCTGGACAGGTGTTGTCGTTAGCAGACTTCACCTCACGGTCGCGTTCATCTATTGATCGTTCCTGGGTATGTTCTTGAGCCATCATACTATCGGCGTATAGGGGGTTTCCCTACAAACCGTGGGTCTTCTTAACAGTGCCGTGGGACGGCTCCTCAATGAATAGCAGGCGGTGTCCCACTCGCTGGGAATCCGGCCTAACACTTTGCCTCCAAGACATCAACTAGTCACACCGCCAGTCAGCGTCCCTACCCAATATTATGTCTCAAGCCCGACTCCGCTGGCACGACGTGCGAGCTACGATTTCAAGGATTCCGATCGGGTACAGACATATCGCCGGCTTCACGCTACTAGTGACGTATATCGTGATGCTTCTCGGAGCTTACACTAGTGCAATCGGTGCTGGACTTTCCTGTCCTGATTGGCCGACCTGCTACGGGACGTGGGTCCCCTTCCTCCAACCCGATATCATTACTAACTCGCCATACTCTGCACTCCAAATCTTCGCAGAGTGGGCTCACCGTGGACTGGCGATGACGGCCGGGGTTCTGATCGTCGCCACGACTTTGGGAGCGTGGGTGACACACCGGAATACCCCGATTGTCAAATGGTCGGCCACGGCTGCTCTTGTCCTGCTTCCGTTACAGGTTATCCTCGGAGGACTGACCGTCACGGAAAATCTCCAACCGATCATCGTGACGACTCATCTCGGCGTGGCAATTCTTATTCTCCTCTGTCTCCTGACGACCTTCCTTGTCACATATCTCCGCCGCTGATGACACCTTCCGTATAAAATAATGCCACAGACACCGACGATTCAGCTCACTACGAGAGCACAACACGGAGCCTATGAAATCTGCCACCTGGAGTAGTGATCACGAATGACTGCCCATACCTGCCCGATCTGTACAGATCAGTTCGAAACAGCTGGAGCAGCGCGTGACCATACATGGAACGATCACAGCGCCTGCCACTATTGTGGTGAACAACTCGGTGACGAAACCGACGAGCAACTCTACAGACACTGGCTCGCCGCGCATCCCGACGACCTCTCACGTGTGGACTACAAACGGGCCGATACAGTCGTTGATTCAATCACCTTCTCAGAGCGGCTCTCCGAGGGAGGTGTCGGAGCTGCTGTTGGAGGACTGACCCGCCGGCAACTTCTCCTCGCCGGTGGTAGTGCCGCCACTGCCGGTCTCGTGATCGGCGCCACCGCTCTCTCTACCGATACGGGTACTGAACCGGATGGCGGTGCGAATGCTGGAGGTGAGGGGGGCGCCGTCGCCACTGCCCCGATTCCCGAATCGTCGAGCGATTTCCGGTATGCGACGATGGGGTCCGCTGATGCTGATATCACGGTAACATACTTCGGGAGCTGGAAGTGTCCGTACTGCGCCCAGTTCAGTACGGGGATGCTCTCACAGCTCGTGACGGACTACGTGGAACCAGGCACGATCGCGCTCGAGTTCCGCAATCTCGCATATATCGGTGGCGACCCGTTTTTGGGCCCCGATGCCCCGGCAGCTGGACAGGCCGGATTAGCCGTCTGGAACACCGACCCAGCCTCGTACTGGTCGTTTCACGAATACGTGTTCCGGAATCAGCCACCCGAAAGCGACCAGTGGGCGACCGCCGAGAGATTGGTCGAGTTTGCGCAGTCGGCAGGCGTCTCGGAAACTGCGTCGATCCGCACGGCGATCCAAGAAAAGCAGTACGACGACGCGCTGCGGGCGACTGACAGGGCTGCGAGCGATGCCGGTGTTGACGCCACACCCACGCTCCTCATCAATGGCACGACGGTCAATCCACTCGGAAACGAAGAGCGAACAAGACAGTTGATCGAAGATGCAACTGGATCAAACTGAATCATGGATGTCCGAAGGACGATTCTGGCTTGCAGGCGGGGCATGCGTCGCGGCGGTTGCGACCCTGGGAAGCCTCTGGTTCAGTCTCGGCCTCGGTCTCGTTCCGTGTACCCTCTGTTGGTATCAACGTATCCTCATGTATCCGCTTGTCGTCGTTCTCGGCGTTGCCGCCCTCGAGAGTCACAACACAGTCTGGCGAACAGTTGTGCCACTGTCCGTGGTGGGTGTTTTAATCGCGGGATATCACTCCGTGCTCCAAGCAACGACGGCCTCATGCACCTTTGCTGGCCCCTGTGCAGTCGTCCAATGGCAGGCTCCGGTGCTCGGACTCACGATTCCGAATCTCTCACTGATCGCGTTCGTACTCGTGACCATTACAGTCCTCGCTGGATCGAACCTCGTCGAACCTGAACATCAGCCATGAATAAAATTACTACCGCGGGAAGTCCTGTAATGGATAGTGCCGGAGTCGACCTATTACAGCCAGCTTGTAGGGTGGAGCCCTACGCACACATCTGAGTATGTCGTCGATATCTCGTTTCCGGTCTGTCGCCTCGGCGATTGGTCTCACGTATGGATCATACGTCGCGGGGGCTATCGTAATCCTTGCCGTCGCGACGGTCGTCGGAGTGTTCGGAGTCGACCTCGCGTCACGTCCAGCCCTCAGGTTGGTCTTGAGTACGTTCTTCCTCCAAGGAGTGACGTTTGGGGGCATCGCCATCCTCTATCTCAAAGGCCGTGATCTCGGATTTGGATTCGTTCCAGTTCGTCTGCCTGACAAGCGTGAGGGGGCGGTGATTATCGGAGGGAGTATAGCGATCCTTGGGTTGCTCTTTGTGGCGTCCTCAGTAATCACGGCCCTGGGTCTGAACTCGGCTCAGAATCAGATCGTCAAGGTCGGGCGACAAAATCCGAGTGTCTTCCTTCTTCTGATCCCGCTCCAATTTCTGTTGGTCGGCCCGGGAGAAGAGCTGTTGTTCCGGGGCCTCGTCCAGGGCACCCTCCGTGAAAGTCTCCATCCGGCTCGTGCAATCATCCTCGCAAGCGCTCTGTTCGCATCGATCCATCTCTTCTCGTTGTCAGGGGAAGGCAAACTGGTGTACATCGGTATCGCATTCGTCCTGGCCTTGGTACTGGGAGCAGCGTACGAGTACACGGACAACCTCACAGTTCCGGCTGTGATTCACGGGACGTATAACGCGGTGCAGTTCGCAGGGGCCTATCTGACGGCGACAGGCGGACTCTAAAAGTCTGATCGCTTTCAACCTCAGTTTCGGACTCCTAACGGCGAACAAGTATAGGCGAAAGGCCGCGATCTTCATTCGCCTTTTGCCGAACATATCCACGCGCTGTCCCGTGAATTGGGACGCCGCAGTCGCCCTATGTTTAGGCCAACCAAAATACCGAGTGTATCATGACTACACGTTTCGGCGCACCCGGAACCGGACTGTCCCGGCGTGAGTTTCTCGCGGCAACTGGCGCGACTGGTCTCGCTTCGTTATCAGGCTGTTCTGCGGGCGGAACCAACGAGCCAGCAGCAACGAGCGACAAGCCCACGCAGGCACAAACTGACTCGCCTAATCTCCCATACACCAGCCCTCCAACAGTCGTCAACGTCGACGAGCAGGGCGGCGAAGTGACGGTGCGGACTCAGCAGGCCCGCCACGCCGTCCACCCGCTCGATACAATGGGTGGGCCCGTCGAATTCCCACGCGTCTGGGCGTTCCAGGCCGACGACAACGACCCCAGCGTCCCCGGCCCAATTCTTAGAACGACCGAGGGTAACGCGATGGAGGTGACACTCGACAATACCGATGGCCGACGTCCCCACACGATTCACTTCCACGGGGTTCGCAAGACGTGGAAGAACGACGGTGTTCCGACGACGACCGGCATTCAGGTCCCGCCAGGGGAGACACACACCTACGAAATACCCGCTAACGTCCCTGGGACGCATTTCTACCATTGTCACTTCCAGACCCACCGACATATCGACATGGGCATGTACGGGGTCTACCGAGTCGATCCCGAAGGCTACGAACCGGCGGACCGCGAGTACTTTATGACGATCAAGGACTGGGATTCGCGGGTTCCACGGAAGTGGGCCGGTGAGGCGGACTTCACCTACAATTCGGCAAGTCGAAATCCAGACGTGTTTACCGTCAATGGGAAGAGCGCGCCCCGGACGCTGCACCCCGAAGAAGGGTCCCCGATCATCGTCGACGAGGGCGATTCAGTTCGTATCCACCTCGTCAACGGCGGGTACATGTCGCACCCGATGCACATCCATAACCACCGCTTCCAGCGCGTCGAAAAGGACGGCGGGACGATTCCGGAGGCTGCCCGACACGACATGGACGTCACGAACGTTGCCCCTGCTGAACGACACACGATCGAATTTACTGCCGATGCAGACCCCGGCATCTACCTGATGCACTGTCACAAAGTCAACCACGTGATGAACGGCACATTCTATCCCGGCGGGATGCTTACTGGAGTGGTCTATCGGTCCGTCATGGATACGGACATCTTCAACCAGCTTATGGAGTACGCCGGCTACTCCACGTAGAGACGCTCTATACGACGACCCGGACTGGATCTAACTGAACGATAGTGGTTAACCGCCCCTGGTGGACTACCGTTGGTTCGACACCGCCCCGTTGAAACAGCCGTCGCCAGGACTGCGAATCGGTCATCGAAATGAATCGGAATCAACACAGCTGGAGGCTAGCATGGATCGCAATCTGGCGGATTTCGGCTACTGGGTCGGCCTGTTACGGACTGGCGCGGAACTCGCCGTGTTTCATCCCGAAGAAGAACGCGATGACTGAGAAGACGATCATCGAGGGCAGAACCATCATGAAGACTGTCGAGGAGGTCATCACGGTCGTGAGCGCGATCGCCGCGACGGCGACAATTACGACAAGGGGAGCCACCGAGCGCACAAAGTCGAATTCCATATGTACTGTTGTGACCGGATAGACAAAACCGTTAACAAAGTGAACCACCTCGGGGTCAAGCCCCGAGGCACTCGCCTTGCTTTCTCTGTAGATTTGCTGGAAACCGACACTGACGACTGAGTAGGAAGTGAAAGAAGGAACTACTCATATTGGGAAATGATTTCCAAGATATCGACAAACGTCGCCAATACCGGATAATCAACCTCCAGACCCTCATAGAGATACGAACAGAGATCAGTGTGGGTATCCACGTCTGCCGATCGATCGATTCGATGAGTGTGGATTTCCTCCTGCCGTTGCTGGATCCAACTCTTACATTCACTATTCAACGTGTGAAGCGTGTCGTATCGGTCGGTCAGTTCAGTATCTGAGCCCCTCTGTAATTCCGTAGAATCAAGTTCTGCTATCGCCTCTCGAATCTCCTGAACTGTAGATTGCGCATCTTTGAGCGTAGTGAATTCATCCTGGAGGCTCTCCAGAAAGACCTGGCGGTTGTCAATACACTGCTGTGCGGCCTCGAGGAGTCGTTGTTTGATGACTGGTGAGAACGTAGTCGCTTCCGAGATTAGAACCAACACATCGACCCCGAACTCGGCACTGAGGCTCGCCTCGAACGAATCACCGTACACGTCGCCGTAGTGGTCGACTGCCATTACAGTATCATGATACCACGGCTCGATGGCATCACGGATCGACTTCTCTTCGGATATAAAGTTCTGATTCACTCCAACAACGGACCGTTCGAACCGAGGAGTCTGTGTGTCGACTGTCTGAATACGCTGGCGAAACCGTTGGAAGGCTCGACATTCACGTTCGACCTCACGTCGTTCTCGCCGAACACTATCGAGGGCAGCATCCGTGTATGTCGGCCACGAGCCTTGTGCGAGCGTCATCGACAGCGTATGTCTCCATACTGGAAGTCCGAAGCAGAGTCAATGTCGGCCATATGGTGTACAAGCGATTCCAGAGCGCACAGCTCGCAGTATACGCGGCCGCCTACCCGGAGAACGAGCTGTATGAGACGCTGCCCTGATCGACGATGGTCTGGCTTTCGGGAACGTCTCCGTCCGGCGGCATACTCCCCTCCGCGGGACCGCCGGGTTCGCCAACGACAATCCGACCAACCATCCCCAGGGACTTGTGCGGGATACAGAAATAATCGTACGTCCCCGTGGTCTCGAACGTATGCTCGAACGTTGCCCCCTGTTCACTCAGGATTTCGCTATTGAACGTTTCTGCTCCCTCGGGAATCCGTGTCACCTCTGCTGAACTCGTTCCTTGTTTGTAGGCAGTTGCCGAGTGACTCCCACTCTGGATTTCGAACGTGACTGTCTCCCCGGATTCGATGAACAGACCGATGGGATCGAAATAATACTCGCTCCCTTCGGTAACCATCATAACGGTATTCGAGTCTCCTGACCCACCAGTTGTCTCCTGCGTTTCAGTCGTGGTTGGCTCACCGCCACTATCTCCGTTCCCCGAACTACTGCATCCGGCGAGACCAGTTACGCCACCTGTTGCGAGAAGTCCGGCTGTCTTGAGGACCTGTCGACGCTCCATACCCACTTATCAAACTCCCCAATATAAGGGTCGAAGGCGGATTCCCAATACATAGGACACCGCCTTCGTTTGACGTACCGAAGTCGCAAAGTCGGAGTGATGGCATTCCGCTTGGCATGGCCCCATTCTTCATTCGATCTCTGGGCCACCGTTCAGACCAATAGCTACCTCTGTCGAGGTGAGCCCGATGGTTGATCCCGTTCTTGCGAGCCGACTCCAGTTTGCGCTCACCACGATCGTTCACATCATCTTCCCAGTGATGAGTATGGGACTTGCACCGTTTCTCATCTATTTTACATGGAAAGAGATTCGTACAGAACAGCCAGTGTACGAACAGTTACGTCGGTTCTGGACGCGCATCTTTGCGGTCAGCTTCGTCGTTGGCACAGTGACCGGACTCGTCCTCGAGTTCGAATTCGGAACGAACTTCGCCGCGTTCTCGACTACCGCCGGGGAGCTGTTTGGCGGCCCGCTCGCGCTCGAAGGGATGATGGCGTTCATGCTGGAGGCGACGTTCCTCGGCATCTTCGTCTTCGGCCGTGACCGCGTCTCGGACCGCCTCTACTTCCTCTCGAGTATCGCGGTCGGGCTCGGGACGTGGCTCTCGGCCGTGTGGATCCTTATCGCGAACTCCTGGATGCAGACGCCTCGGGGCTTCGAGATCGTCGTCGAGAACGGCCAGCGAGTCGTAAAACTCACCGATCCGCTCGCGGCCTACCTCAACCCGAGATTCCCCTATATGTTCGTCCACATGCAGAACGCCGCAGTCGAGTCGGTGGCGCTCTTCATGGCCGGCGTCGCGGCCTACTACGTGTTCCGGCACCACGTCTGGGGCTACCCAATTGAACACATCAATGTCTGGGAGAAGACGCTCAAAATCGCGCTCGTTGTTCTCCTCATCACGGCTCCACTACAGGTAATTCAGGGCGATGAGTATGCCCGCCACGTCTCTGAAACCCAACCCCAGAAATTCGCCGCGATGGAAGCCGTCTGGGAAACAGACTCCTACGTCCCCGAGTATATTGTCGCGTTCCCCACGGACGTCAACGACCTGCTGAACCCACGCACGAAAGAGCTATTTGGCATCGGCATCCCGGGGGGAGCATCCTGGCTCGCGAGTGGCGGAAACCCACAGGCGACAATACGTGGCCTCGAATCCTTCTCGACGAAAGCCCCACCAGTGGCGATCGTCTTCTGGGCGTTCCGAATCATGGTTGCGCTCGGCTTCTGGTTCATCCTGTTGGCCGTCTGGGGTGCCTATCGATGGTGGCGTGGGGAACTCTTCGAGGACGACCTATTACACAAGGCTTTGATGGCCTCATCTCTCTTAGGGTTCCTCGCCGTGGAAGTCGGCTGGATCGTTACCGAGGTCGGGCGACAACCATGGGTCATTCAAGGAGTGATGAAAACAAGTGCTGGCGTTTCCTCCGATTTAACAGGTGCAGAAGCAACGTTCACGCTCATCGGCTTCGCCACCGGGTACGCCCTGTTGTTGAGCCTCTACACGTACGTCGTCAGTCGCATCATCAGAGAAGGGCCACCATCCTACAATGAACTCAGACTGAGTGACCGCGCCCCTCCATCGAAAACGGAGGTGACATCTAGTGACTAGCGTCGGATCGCTGGCCACGAAGCCGCTATTCGGATTACCACTCGCCGAGCTCTGGTTCGCGCTGCTGTTCTTCATATTCGGGATGTTTCTCTTTCTCGACGGGTTCGACTTCGGCGTGGGCGTCCTGTTTGCGACCCGTGACGACGACCACGAGAAAGAACAGCTGTTGGCGGCTGTTGGGCCGTTCTGGGACGGGAACGAGGTCTGGCTCGTCGTCTTTGGTGGAGCACTATTCGCGGCGTTTCCGTCCGTCTACGCGAACCTCTTCAGCCGGTACTATCTGTTGATGTTCGCGATTCTCGCCGCACTCGGGCTCCGAGGGCTCGCTCCCGAGATGTACGAGGAGCGCGAAAATGACCGTTGGCGGACACTCTGGGGCTACTCGTTCGTCATCGGGAGTACCGTGACGCCGTTTCTGCTAGGGCTGTTCGTGATGAACTGGCTGCTCGGGGCGACCAGCCTGATCACCCCAGTGGGGGTCCTCGGTGGTCTCACAGTCCTCACCCTCACGATCGTCGACGGGGCGGCATTCCTCGGGCTGAAAACCCGCGGCGCGCTGCGAGGCGAAATGCGGACCTACGGTATTCGAGCCGCCGTGGGTTATCTTGGTGGAGCAATCATCACTCTCGGAGCGATATACGTGACCGAACCAGGGCTGCGCTCCTCTTTCCGATCCCCCACCGTCGTTGCACTTATAATTCTCACTGCAACTCTGACGGGAATCTACGTCGTCGCGCTCCGCAAACGTCGGTACTACGCCGCGTTCGCGGCGACAGTCGCGCTCGTCTTCGGATTCGTAGGGCTCGTTGCGACCCTACTGTTCCCCGTCGTCGATCGAACGGCTGGACTCACCATCCGAGATGCGATCATCTCGACGCTTCCGCTCAATCTCATGTCGATCATGGCGAGCGTGCTGCTGCCGATTGTGCTCATATACTTTATCGTGCTCTATTCAGCGTTCAGTGGTCCCGTCGATACTGAGGGAACGTACGGATGAGACGCATAATCAGGCAACAGCGTGTCGTTGAATTGTGAGGATAGAATCCAATGAGAAATCAACATCAGTTCGTGAAGATGGTGACCTGAGACGATGGTATCAATACAATCCAGTTCGGAACCCCGATTGCTGTCTCGTATCGTAGTGACGTGGGTTGAGCTTACGGTTGTCGGGTTCGGAGGAGGTGCGATTGGCACATCGATTGGTGGCCCGCCAGGATTGATTATTTATTTTGTCACAACACTCGTCTCGGTTGGAATTCTCTTCTACAACGTGAATGAGCTCATCAAACAATGGGTGATCGATACTACAGATTCCACGTAGGCGCCTGAGTATATCGAACCGTTTGATGAAGTGGTCAGGCTTAACAGGAGTGACCAGCGAGTTCAAGATGCTCCGTTGGTGTAGCTCGGCCAATCATCTCGGCATCTCTCGTCGAGGACCGGGGTTCAAATCCTCGACGGAGCATCCCTGATCCGTTCCACTGCTCTACTCATAACTATCACAGATGGCCACCGCACAACAAGAGACCGAAGAACACATTTTGACCCGCTATCTCTCTGTAGAAATCGGTACACTCACTAGCCCGTGTCTGTTTGTTCTTGCCGCCGCCACGGTCGTATATAGCTGGCCACCGGCTGTACTCGGATGGTTTGTATCCGGCTTACTCGGACTTCTTGTCGCAGTAGCTTCCGGCCGGACGTCAGCGGTCAAGCTCAGTCTCATCAAGTGGCCCCGACCTGAGTCGAAAGGCGATTTAGCGGTGAATGCGATTGCATACAACGGCGTTTTGATTATTGGAACCGTACTTGGACAGATTGTGTGGACGGCATCGAATAGTCTCCCACTCGCTGCAGGGGTTGGGGCCGTTCTTCCGGTCTGGTTCCTCAAGCACATACAGTTCCTCGTGTTTCTGGACGGCGAGTGAATTCACCGTGTTGGTCATACTTTCGGAGGAGGGTATTTCCACACCCTGAGGATACAAGACAGGCAAATCCGGGATTCAGAGGAGAAATCAGTCAGGTAGAAGTGGCTCCCTATCCAAGGTCGAATAATGTCACCGGAAGAGCGCCAACAACGGGGGGAATCCTCCCGTGGACAGGCCTCTCGAATTGGGTCTGTTCGGCCACTCTCTGTACTTCTCGCCGCGATTGGTACGCTCACTCAGGTTCCAGTCGCGTCCGCCCACGGTACAACCGGAAGCGGTGGACTCTCCCAAGAACACGGACTCATCTTGGCACTGGTCGGTGCCCTCATCCTCGGAGGGTTCGTCCTCCTCAAACGGTTCGATCGAGTCACGGCGACAACCGCTCTGTACGGCGTGTTCGCCGGTATCGCTATCACTGCGCTTGGAGCCGTACTCTTCGAAGGACTCTCGCCAGATCCCACATATACCGCGAGCTCGATGCCGTTTCCCCGGTCGTGGTATCAACCACTTGCCCTACTGAGTGGCTTGGGCATCATGGTCGCGAGCTTCGTCGTTGGGTGGCTCCGCTGGCCATCCCGGCCACGGTACACGTTCCTTGGTATCCTCATGGGACTGTGGATCTCGTACCCTTACCTGCTTCATGGACTGGCAAGCGATACCCATCCACTCGGGTACGCCATCGTCCTCGGCACGCCACTCCTGGTCGGGTATGTCGTCTGGAAGGACGCAGGGAGTGTCATTCGCGCAGTTATGCGTGATCCGGTTGCGCGTCGCTTCGGCATCGGCGTCGGCATCGTGTTAGCGCTCTTTTTCGTTACCGTGACGGGCTACCTCTCGTTTTTCCCCGAGGAGGGCTTCCCCGAGGAGGTGACGGTCGTCGTGCTGCCCGCGATCTATCAGCTGGTGTCGTGGCCCACGCTCGAAATCGCGATTCCGCACCTCCCGTACGTACATATCCCGTTCTTCCTGGCCGTGTCCCCCGGCCAGGTCATCATCGTCGGGCTGCTGAGCGCACTCATCGGGCTGAACGCCGCTCTCATCGCCCGGCACTGGCGTGTTGAGGAACGGGCTGGTATGACCGAAGGAACCGCGGGAAGTGCTGCAATCGTCGGGACGTGTACCTGTGGGTGCTGTGGGCCACTCGTCGCGAAGATCGCGGTGCTTGCTGCCGGGCCATCGATTGCCGCCCCTCTCTACTGGGTGTTCGTCGATTCCGCTTCGCCGCTCAGTGCGGTATTCATTGTCGGGAGCTTCATCCTCTTCACCGGGAGTCTACTCTACTCGGTCCAAGCAGCCCGACAGCCCGATCAATCGGCCGCCATCATCCCAGCCGACTGAAATGAGAGATCTACCGTGAGAACACGGTTGACGGATGTCTCAAGATATGGAGAGCAAACATCGACGCTACGGATTGTTTGGACTGGCAGCGGTACTGATCGTTGTCGGTACCCTTGCGACCGGCTTCCTGCCGTCGACGCCGTTCTACCAGATTCTCTCTGGAGGCATCATCGTAGCAGGCTTTGTAGTCGGGTACGCGGGCCTCGGTGCCTTCGAGTTCCTCGAATGAAGCAATAGGGGCCGTCTTCATCCGGTTACAGTAGGTATCTGCCGCTTCGTAGGATTTGATCCGCTACTCGTGAAGCAGGTCTCGAAACGAGTTCGCCGCGAGGAGACCGCCGGTCGCCACGACCGCACCCATCGCGAACACCGGATTCAGCAACCCCGTCGCTGCGAGGGGCATCGTGACCAGATTATAGAGCAGCGCTGGCCCGTTGTTCTGTGTGACACGCCGACGAGCTGCATCTGCGAGATCGAACGTCGTCTCCACCGCCGCGAGGTCGTCATCGACGATAGAAATATCCGCGGCATCGGATGCGAGTGCCGTCCCCCCACCGAGCGAGATTCCCAGGTCTGCGGTCGCTAGGGCCGGCGCATCGTTCGTTCCATCACCGACCATCGTAACCTGTCCCCGGGACTGCAACCGCCGAATCGTCGCGGTCTTGCCTGCGGGTGGGACCCCCGCGAACACGTGATCGACGGCAGGGTGGCTGTCGAGAAAGTCAGTGGCGGCCTCGTCATCGCCGGTCAGAACGACGATCTCGATATCACGATCACTCAGTTGCGTGAGTGTGTCATCCCAACTCGGGCGTGGTTCGTCTCCCACGACGATGACGCCCTCTGCATGACCGTCACGGCCGACGACGACCGGTAGCTGACCGGCCGTTCGTGCCCCTGTGGCCCGCGTCGCGATCTGCTCGCTCACCGACCACCCCAGGTCCGCGAAGAGATCGAGATTCCCGACGAGAACGCGCGTGTCCGCGACGACTCCTTCGACGCCGGTCGCGTGGCTCGTGAATTCAGTGATGTCCGCTGCGTGCTCGTGGTCACTTCCATCGGTAACACCCCCATCGGCCCTCGGTCGGTCGTCGTCCTGGCTCCCCTGTACGAACGTATTCACGATCGCGGCGGCCGCCGGGTGGGATGCTCGCTGTTCGAGGGCCGCGACGATTTCAAGGAGATCCGACGGTGCATCCGCCTCGAGGACATCCATCTGGCCGGTTGTGATAGTCCCCGTTTTGTCGAAGACGACGACGTCGACGTTCCGAAGGCGCTCGAAGACGGTCTCGTCGAAGATGACGATTCCCCGCTCTACCGCTTGTTCGATACTGGTTGCCACCGAGAGCGGGGTTGCCAGGCCAAGTGCCCACAGACACCCAACCAGGAGAACTCCCAGCGCCGTCAGGACGGCGACGGGAATGCCAGTCCCCACCAGAAGCGACCCCAATCCAGTGAGTACCGCCCCACCGACGACGACCGGGATGATGACCGACGCGAGCCGGTCGGCCTGCCGCTGGACGCCGTGCTCCCCGCTCTGGAGATTCCAGACCGAGGTGATGAGGCGATCGATACTACTGGTTGTCCCATCGCTCACTGTGAGAACAGCAGCACCATTTGTGACGACCGCCCCGCCGACGACGTCGTCGCCCGCTCGCTTCGATACCGGGAGCGACTCGCCCGTCACGATCGCTTCATCGACCGTGCACTCACCCTCAGCGAGAACTCCATCGACCGGGATTCGTTCGCCCTCGCAGACGAGGACACGCTCCCCAGGTTCCAGATCGTGTACGTCGACCATCGTTGTCATCCCATCGGCGCCATACCGCCTGGCCTCGGTGACGTGAGAGATAGTGAGATTCGTCAGGCGATCCATCGCTCGCTGTTTGCTCAGGGATTCGTAGAAGATAGCAGCCACCACACTCGCGGCAACCAGAATCGTGAGGTCGTAGAAAACATCGATCCGACCGAGGAGAAAGGCAATCGTACTGTACACGTAGGCACTCACGATGGTAAGTGCGACGAGCAGGTCTGTGTTCGGCTGTCGCATCTTCAGACTAACATACGCACCTTGTAACAGTGGGAGGCCAGTGAATAACAGAACCACCCCTGTCAAAACGAGGAAGAGTGGCAGGATCAACAGGCCATCTCCACCGCCGAGTCCGGACGCACTCGCGTACATATCGAGCGTCCCATCGCCAAAGAATGACGAGAGCTGCGCCGGATAGAGGAGAACCGCATACGGGAGGACCATGAACGTCCCAAAAATGACGCCAACAGCGTAACGGAATCCCAGCACCTCATCAA
This sequence comes from Haloarcula laminariae, assembly GCF_025457605.1. NCBI lineage: Archaea > Methanobacteriati > Methanobacteriota > Halobacteria > Halobacteriales > Haloarculaceae > Haloarcula > Haloarcula laminariae. The sequence goes on from NZ_JAMZFY010000003.1 coordinate 52,600, forward strand.
TCCCTCGTTCATTCGGCTCGTCAGATCGCCGTGACTGTCCGATTACAGTCGGTGAGCCATTATTCCCTCCAGCACGAAGGGTTGCCGAATAACCGAGCGTACTCAGGGCATCACAGAGAGTCTCCTTTGAGACGCGATCAGGATCGTATGTGATACGAACCGTCTCGGTCACGTAGCTTGCTGCCGCATCGACGACGCCTTCGCAATCCTTGGCGACCGATTCGAGAAATCCCTCACACGTCGCACAGTGCATCCCGTCGACTTGGAGGAAGACACGGTCCTCAGCTCCTGATCGATGCATGGCTGCCTCGCGCTCGTCCGTTCCAGACTCAGGCTTGCGCATGATATCGTCCGTCGGAGCCATCCGACTGTGATCTCCATCGCTACCGAGCACTCGATGGACGTTTCGACATCCATCACAGCAGAAGACGATGTCGTCTTCAGCTACGTCTCGATCATCGGGGACAGTCCCCCCACAAAGCGCGCATGTGGAAGATAGCGATTGAGATGGAGACACAATTGATTACCACCATCTGATAGTCGGCCGATCACAGCCACGGAACCTCAACGGCGACCTCAGCCGAAGGGACATTACCGGTGATACAGATGCCTCGATATTAAACGCTGTTCGGTGACGAGTATACTAGTAGATACCCTTGGTCCGAATCTTCGCCTTTGAGTACCAGAGAGAACATATGCCACCCCTCAAAAATAGGGAACACACGGATGCACGAGCTAACTGGGTTCCAGCGGGACATCTTGTACGTGATCGCCGGGCTCGAGGAACCACACGGGCTCGCAGTAAAGGCCGAACTTGACGACTACTACGAACAAGAGATCAACCACGGCCGCCTCTATCCGAATCTCGACGACCTCGTCGGCAAAGGCCTCCTGGAGAAAGGTGAACTCGACAAACGGACGAACATGTACACGGTCACACAACGCGGAGTGCGGGAGATCGAGGCGCGACGTGAGTGGGAAAGCCAGTATTTAGAGGACGTGAACGTTCCCACCCAGTCGTAGAATCAACAAACAAGCGGGACTGCTTTATCGACTTCCGACGAATACACAGTAAGATGGCTCGGCTCGTCTTCTATCATCACCCACAGGCCGAGAATTTTTCACTCAAATACAGCTCGGCATCGGTAGCAGAAATCCGGTCTCAGCGAAAGCAATCCGATGAGTCGACGAAACTCATCGGATATCCCTTCGAGACACCGGTCTATGTGCTCTACGAAGGCGATTCAGAGATTGAATCAGCCCAAGATATTGACTTCGATCAGGAATGGCTGACCGACCGTATTCGTGACCTCCCTCGTCCTGGGCAAGTTGTCGCCTTCCGATTAGTGGAATTGCTCGAAGCTGCTGTCGATGTTCGAGATGAGGATGAGTTTCGGCTTTACAAGGAGTTCGAACCACGAAAGATCCAGCAGGCACTTGATCACGTATCCTGGGGAGCCCCACTCCCGAACGTCGCTGGAGAGGTGATGTCGAATTTGATTCTCCGACATTCCCTCCCGAATGCGAATCATCGAACTGGCATCGCGATGCTTCAGTTCTGTATTGAAAGTGTGAACCCGGATTTTGCGATGCCACGAACACACGTCGATGACGATACCTGGCGAGAGTGGGTCGATCCCTACATCATTGATTCCAAGCGGCTCATCACGGTTCGCCGGAACAATCTCCGATTCAAGCAACTCGAAGACTTGGAGGTCGACCTCGTCGAACGGAAAGACGGGATCCAAATCCGATTAGCCGAGTTCGAGTTGGATATGCACTGGCGAGAAGCCCTTTCAAAGTACGCTAAGCAGCATGAGTCCCACTGTACGGACTTCGCGCAGGCAGTCCTCAAACGTGCAGAGCGGAACGATCTGCTCGACCGTCAAGGACCAACGAAACAAGAGTTCATCACGTATCTGGAGGACGGACTCGTCGAACGCGACTTCAGAGAAATGTTCTGATCAGTCGCGAAGCTCGGCGACCGACTGACCGACCTCACGGACGTGTTCACTTCGCTCGAGGTCAAGTTCCTCGGCGAGATAGTCGACCGTCTCTTCGAGGGTCATACCGGAAAGAAGTCCGTCAAGCGGTATAAACCTAGTGCTGGCGTAGCTATGTAGCCCATCAGAGGAAGCGTCTGTGTATACCGAACTACGTACCCCTCGGGAAAACGGTGGAATCGGTGACCGCATAGCGATACCCACCAAAATTACGCAGTGTCCGAAGCGATCGGGAGCGTTTCAGTCTGCAGGTTGTGCCTCCGCCGATGGTGTCCCGCCCGGAATCTCGGGAATGGACAGGTCCACGCGCCGAAGCAGCTGTGCGTTGACTGCGACGATCACCGTACTCAGCGACATCAGGAGGGCGCCCACGGCGGGAGACAGCAGAATTCCGATTGGTGCCAACACGCCTGCTGCAAGCGGAATCGCGAAGACGTTGTAGCCGGCCGCCCAGACGATGTTCTCCTGCATCTTCCGGTAGCTCGCCGTACTCAGCTTGACCAGTCGAACAACATCCATGGGGTTGTTCTGGACGAGGATGACGTCCGCCGACTGGACGGCGACGTCGGTGCCGCTCCCGATCGCGATGCCGACGTCGGCTCGTGTCAGCGCCGGCGCATCGTTCACGCCATCGCCGACCATCCCCACCAGCTTCCCCTGGTCTTGGAGCTCCTGGACTTTCTCGTCTTTGTCTTCGGGGAGAACCTGCGCGAACACCGTATCGATGCCCAATTCGTCCGCGACGGCGTCGGCGACGTCCTGGGAGTCGCCAGTCAGCATCGCCACCTCAATCCCCAGTTCGTGGAGGGCGTCGACAACGCGGAAACTCTCCTCGCGGATCACGTCGGCCATCGCGAACGCGGCGATCAACTCCCCATCACGGACGAGATACACCACCGTCTGTGCGTTCTCTCCCGCATCGTCAGCGAACCGCTGGAGGTGGCCCGGAACCTCGCTATCGAGCTGTGAGAGCAGGTTCGGCCCGCCGACGTACACCTCGCTTCCAACGACGTTCGCGCGAACCCCTCGTCCTTTGATCGCCTCGAAGTCGGTCGCATCAGGGGCGCTGAGATCGCGCTCGTCGGCGGCCTCGCGGATGGCTCGCGCGATCATGTGCTCGGAGTCGCTCTCGACGGCCGCCGCGAGCGCGAGCGCGTCGTCCTCGTCGACACCCTCGACGGTCGCCATATCCACGACGCCGTGCTCGCCTTCGGTGAGCGTCCCCGTCTTGTCGAAGATGATGGCGTCCAGCTTCCGTGCGTCCTCCATCGCGATGCGGTCGCGGACGAGCATCCCGTTCCGCGCCGCCAGGGAGGTGTTGATCGCGACCACGAGGGGAATGGCAAGTCCAAGAGCGTGTGGACAGGCGATGACGAGTACCGTGACGACGCGTTCGATGACGGTCGCATCGAACGAGACCGCGACCGTCCACGCGATTGCGGTCACGACTGCCGCCCCGAGCGCGACGTAGAACAGCCAGCCGGCCGCGCGGTCGGCCAGCACCTGGGTCTTCGACTTGCTCTGCTGGGCTTCCTCGACGAGCCGCATAATGCCCGCGAGCGTCGTCTCCTCGCCAGTTGCGCCAACACGGACGCGGAGGCTGCCGTCACCGTTGATGGTACCGCCGATGACCTCGTCGCCAGGCTCCTTCGAGACGGGCTTGGACTCACCCGTGATCATCGACTCGTTGACGTCCGAATCTCCCTCCTCGACGACGCCGTCGGCGGGAACGCTCGCGCCCGGTCGGACGAGCACGCGGTCGCCCTCGGAGAGTTCACTGACAGGAACCTCTTCGGTCTCGCCGTCATCGGTGAGTCGTTCCGCCGTGTCCGGCATCAGTTTCGCCAGCTCGTCGACGGCGCTCGAGGCGCGCCGGACTGAGCGCATCTCTATCCAGTGCCCGAGCAGCATGATGTCGATCAGCGTCACGAGTTCCCAGAAGAACGCCGACTGTGTGGGAAAGACCACGGTCGCGAGACTGTAGACGAACGCGACGGTGATCGCCATCGAGATGAGCGTCATCATCCCCGGCGAACGGTCTTTCAGCTCCGGCTTCGCCATCTGTAAGAACGGAATCCCACCGTACGCGAAGACGATCACCGCGAAGACGGGGGTAATCCACTCGCTGCCGGGAAACGTCGGGGCGGTGAAGCCCAGCCATTCCTGGAGAGTCGGGCTGTAGAGCAGGACGGGAATCGAGAGGAGCGTAGAGACGAAGAACCGACGTCGAAACATCTGTTCGTGCCCTTCGTGCATCCCACCGTGGTCCCCCTGGTGATGGTCGTGTTCACCAGAATCGGTGCTGTGATCGTGGTGCTCGTGCGTGGCAGACGAGTGGTTTGGAGGGGAATCAGCGTCCATCGTGAGACCTCACATCAGGTTCTCTCTCTACCTACTCGGGCGGGTGTGAAATACCCCTACGCCGACCGAGGGTACAGCAAGCAACCTGCGTAACAGCAATTGCCGTCGTCGGGTGACCACACACACGCATTCCCCGTTGTCAGCTCGTTCTCGTCGATATACGTTGAGAGACAGGCATAATTGCAAAAGTACTCGGGCGAGCCACAGTCGTCGGCACAGTCGCGAACACAGATAGGATCGTGATCGGAAATACGCGATCCACAGTACGTACACGTCTCGTCCACATCGGGTGTTGCGACCGTCGTAGACATACCTCTACTAGGGCGGAGAGCTACTGAAAGAGTTTCGTAGAGAATCTGGTTGACGTATAAGCGACGTCGACCGGTCGCTGTTGACTATCTCCTCGGTGGGAATCCGTCGAATGGATCCAATATCTCAAAAGTATCAGCACCTCTGAGCCTTGTTTTATAAACAGAAACGAGCATCAAGTAGGAGACTCTATATTCAACCGAGAACACTCTCAGGGGATAATTATGCCAACCACTTCAACCGATAACCAACTCGTCACGATCGTCCTCGTCGTCCTTGGTGCCCTGCTCATTCTCCCCGTCCTCTTCATGGGATTTGGGATGATGGGATTCGGCCCGATGATGGGTGGAATGTGGGGTGGTCATATGTGGGGTGACGGAACAGTTCCCGGATGGATGGTCCTCGTCGGCCTACTGATGCAGCTGCTGTTCATCGCTGCCATCGTCGGCGCAGGGTACCTCATCTATCGCGCAGTGGCCACCTCTAATAGCGGGACTGATCAAGCCCTCGAGGAGCTCCGGCTCGCCTACGCCCGTGGTGATCTCACGGACGACGAGTACGAACAACGGAAAGAGGCACTCGAACGAGACTCATAACTCGAAAACCATTCATGGCCACCACGGGAGACACAGCACCATCACTTCCGGTTCGAATAGGGCAGTACACGACTGCTGGCCTCTATGGATTGGTACTTGGGACAGTTCTCTGTCTCGTCGCTCTGTTCACCAATCCCGTCCCTGACCCATCGTTCCCCTGGGCCACGCTTCCTCCATCGCTGAGACTCCCGCTTCAGCAGCCGAGAATCGAACACTGGCCGGTAACCTACACTATCGGCATCTGGCTGTGGGTTTTCTGCTTTCCCGCACTCTTCCTCGCTGGATACCGACGATACGGCGACAGGAATCGTGGGGCAGCGGTGTGGCTCGTCGGGTTGCCGACTGTGGCAATGCTAGGCTGGACCACGTACTGCCGGTTCTTCTGGCCGAAGCTCCATCCTCCGACCTGGAACGCCCCAGCCTACACGTTCGTTTGCTGGCTGTACTGTTCGACCTACGACGTTATTTGGAGCAATGCGGCGTTCCTAATTGCGCTTCTCGGCGCCGTTGCCACGGTCCTGATACTGCAGCGTACACGCGGAACCAAGTATGCACTAATCGGGTTCGGCGTACTGGCCCTTCCGCTCGGCCTCCCAGCCCTCTACGTGGGTTCCCGACGAGCAAAGACTGATGGCTGACTGCGGTTGTTCAGCCCTGGGGCCGTGGTTCGATTTCGTCGAGTGCTTCTGTCGCCACATCGCCAAGTTCTCCGGCCTCAATATGTGAATACCGCTCTCGAACCATCTCTTCGGAGTTATCGAGATACCTGGCCGCCACCGTGTACCCGAACGCCCGGACAAGCACCTCACCCATCCCACGTCGACCGCCGTGGGGAGCCAGATAGTCGTGTTTCGGATGGTCGATGTCGATTTCTGCGGCCTCCGAGAGTCGTTGGAGAATCGACCGTGCGCCGTCCGTCGTGATCGACGGCGGCCGAATGTCCTCATCGAGCGCCAGCAGTAGGTCACGAGCGTATTCGTCACGGCGCTCAGTAATCGCTTCTGGGTGTTCCCCTCGTTCGGCTAGCTCTTCCTCAACGAGCCCTGCGAGAGTCCGTTGGTCGAACGTCGGAAACACCGGCCAGCGCTCCGTCGGTGGGTCCATCAGCTTGCGGTAACTCCGCAGCGGCGAGATTACCGGATCGGGGAGACTGGCGGCGTCCCACTGCTGTTTCTTCCGGTAGACGTCCATACTCCCGTCGTCAAGGGAGAGGTCCTCCCAGCGGACGCCGCGCCGGCGCGGGTCGTTGGGATCCCGGAGCAGTTCCCCGACGCGGACAGCTGTGTACGCGAGGACGAACACCAGCGCCCGGTCACGAGCCGCCTTCAGCGCCGCGTAGCGTGCTCGTTGCTTGTCGAGGGGGTCAGTATCCTCCGGGAGTGTCGTGTACGCCTCAACGGCATCGCGGGCCTGTTCGTCGGCGTGGCGGGTGAGGGCGTGGCGTTGTTCGGACGTCCAAGCCTGCTGGTCACCGGGCTTGCGGCCGTCGTCCTCCGGCAGCGGCGCCATCGCACTCGCCCGCTGCGCGTAGTGCGCCTCGAGATAGCCCTCGTTGACGCACCAGCCACACCACGCAGAGATATAGCGGTAATAGGTTTGTACCGTATTCTGTTTGAGTCCTCGATCCCCACCAAGATGCCGGGCGTACTCCCGGAACACGCGTTCGTCGAGGTCCTCGAAGGTGGGGTCGCGGCCGACGTCGTCGGGGACAATCCCGATCCAGTCGTCGCCCCCGCGGTCGCCGGCGGCCCACTCAGCAAATCGTTCGAGTTCGCGGGCGGCGTTGCGTCGATAATTCCCGCCGTCGCCCCCGCGGCCTTTCCCCTTGTCCTGGAGGTAGCGCTCGAACGACTCGGAGAGTGAGGTCAAAGGCGTCTGTTCCGTCGGTGTATTCCGGTCCATGCTCTCTTGAAATGTTGAAATGTAGTCAGTCACACAGACAGACGCCGCCTTCCCGGATTTGGCTTACTGCAAACTGATGGACAGCGCTGGCGAGATCAGTCATTGCTTCCGCCTGCTCTTCGGTTGGACGCCCCCCGCCGTAATAACTCTCTGTCCGGTTCTCGCTGTAGAGGTCCTTCATCGCCTCTGCAGTCTCCCGCTCAAACAGCCCGATCTGGTGGGCACGCTCGTAGCTGAACTGGTGGTCCTGAAAGTCCTGAAGCGTATCGTTCGTCATCGCGAGCGCGTACGCCTCGATTGACCGTTCGATCGCGCCGAAACAGACCTCGATGACGGCCGTGTAGTACCCATCCTGTGACTGGAGAGTGTCAACGACCTCGAGGAGGCGGCACGCTTTCGTCAGCTGTGTCTTCCAGTCTTCGTCGGCACTAATCCCGTCCTCGAACGCTGTTCGCCCGCGTCCGACCATCTCGAAGGCATCCTGTGCACGGTCGAGTGCTGTGAGCACAGCGGTCGGGTCCGAGCCGTTACTCATCAGAGGCTCCTTCCTCCAAGAGGAGGTTCTCGACGGTTTCGAAGTCATTCGTCTTGTAGACCAGAATCCCTGAAACGACGATCTCTCGGATGTCTTCGGTGTACGCCGGGATCGCCTGGACGGCCTCGACATCGATATCGTAGGCGTATCGGTCACCATCGAACTCCGTATCTTCGAGGTCACGGGCAATGGCGTTCGCTTCTCGTTGGCTTTCGGCCCGCCCAGACCGGGTTAGCACCCAGAGATCGATATCGCTCCGTCGGTCAGCCTCGCCCCGGGCCACACTCCCATAGAGGATGATGCCGACAACGTCGTTGATGTTCTCACGAAGCTCCGTAACCGCAGCTTTGACGGGTTGATGATACTCTGGTTGGGGAATCCGGAGGATCGGATCGTCTGGAATCGACAGGCGCTGTCTGTTGATCTGGACGAGTCGCTGGTTGCTTTCGGCCGATTCGACGACCAAGTCGTTCGCGCTGAGAACGTTTACTGCCCGTCGGACGGACTGGTGTGAGTGACCGATCTGTGTCGCGAGTTCTCGCAATGAGAAGTCACTGAATCGGTGGTTTGTTAAAAAGAGAAGGACATCGCTCGTCGCCTTGTGTTTGAATAAAGTCGGATCTGAAGGGGGTATTGAAAGAGAAATAGCTGCCCCAGACGAATTCGTACTATCCGTCTCGCGGTTCATGTGCCGTATCACGGACCACTACTATAAAAACATTATACGTGAGTCGTAATCAGCCTAAATATTCATCTGCCAGCAATGGACGTGCGGAAAACGAGGTCCGTCACCTCCGGGCCTCACCACGTTCTGTCGCTGGGGCTAGAAAGTCCCACTCTCGGATGGCAAAACCCACAATTTCGATTCGCCGTTGGAGCTGTTCCCACTCACGCGCGATCTCTCGGCGACGACCCTCTTCGGTGACGCCGAGTACCTGGTCAGCGATCGTCCCGCGAAGTCGGTTCGGTGACTCGACATCGAACTCGTCCTTCCATGCTCGGATCTGAGCATTCATCTCAGTGAGCCGTTCGGTGAGGTCTTCGACGGTGTGGTCGCTGTCCCGAAGGCGTATGGCCTCCGTGAGTGCTTGACGACGATAATCGGGGAAGTATGTCGTGTGGCCCCCGGTGTCGTCACGGTGGAGGATGCCGTCGTCGACGAGATGTTCGAGGACGCGCTTGGTCGGCCCGTGTGACCAGTCTGCTTCAGAGGCGATCCAGTTTGCTGTCCGCGGCTCTGAAACCTGTCGGGCGACCATCCGCACCCGGTCTTCACCCGTGGATTGGCGTTCCATCGGGCCCTCGGAAATCGATTCACCTCCAGTCATACAACCCCGTTCGTGCTGTGTCATAAAATAGGTCACAGGCATCTAGTCTATTACGAGGACTGCCCCCGCTATCTCCGCGGACTCGGCTGAAAAGGGTCAGAGAAATCTCGAACCCTGTTCTTGGCGGCTCTACCCCCGGGGAAGCGTCTTTCTGAGCCGATTGCAGCATTCGTGCTTCACCGACGGCGGCGGGGGACTTCAAAGTGGTCGTGATTACCGGCGTAATCAGGACCACCGGTGACAGAAGTCTCATAACCATTTTTCCTATGATAGAAGGGTTCTATCCCCCGAAATTCGGATTTGGCCAACGGTATAAATCATATGCCGCTATACCAAAGCCGCGACCGCCGTTCGGACCCGGTTCCGAGAATAATCGCGAGACTGCAAGCAGATGGCTTGCTACACAATCTGCATAATGTACAATGCGTCCGAAATCTGAATGATAAGGGAAATCACCCAAACCCAATGTTAGTCGTTCGTAGCTTGCTCGCTCAGCATCTCCACAACTTCCTGAACACGTTCCTCATCGGCTTCGATACCACGCTCCCGGAGGATCTGGAGGGCGACCTCCTCACCGTGGTCCGCAATTACCCGGAGACACGCATCTTGGAACTCTCTTCCCTCAAATTCGGGAACATCAAACATAGAGCACGCAGCAGTTACCGATGATCGCATCCGGGTGACGCCATCCCACGTGTCCTCCCGGACATAGAAGCCGTGCATATCGGTCTCATCAAAGGAGAAGGCCGGTCCACCAGTGGATTCGTCCACATCCACCTCATCCTGCTCAGGAATGGACTCAGTCTCCGACTCTGTGTCCTCAGTAGTTATCTCTTCATCCGGTTGCGGTTCATCCTGGGTGTCAGTACGTTCGTCGTCATCCGATTCGGCTCCTTCCTCCGTTTGTTTGAGCTGTTCAGCGACGTCCCCGAAACGGTCGTCCTCATTAGGCATGGCTGTGTTCCTCCACGAGGTCCGCTAAGTGGTCGAAATTCGGGATCTGGTCGCAATCTTCGTCGAACTCCGAGACCGGCATTCCTTGCTTGAACGCGCGAGAAATCGCGGTCCGTTCGCGAATCCCTGGCTTCGGAATACTATCGATGGTGCGTCCCGAATCATCGAGGGCATCGAAGATCTCCGGGTCCACACGAGCGTACTCGGGGACGAATGAACCGAACTCCCGGTTGAGATTTTCAACGAGAGTCCGATGCTCGTTGCGTTGCCCCATTGTTTCGCGAATCATATTCGGAGTGACTGCGAGGATATCCAACCCGATATTCTGCCGGATTGGAGAAATCTGGCGTTCAATCATCTTATTGAGGCCGTTGATCGAGCCAGCACGCGGAATCAGCGGGATGATGACGCGCTGGACGGCGATGAGGGCGTTGTCGGAGAGTTTCCCACGGCCGCCTGCGGCATCAATTATCACGTAGTCGTATCCGTTTTGAATGAGCGGATCGACAACGTTCCGTCGAAGCTTCACGTCTGCGAACCGTTCGTCCTTCAGCCTCGTCTCAACATTCTCGAGCTCGTTACTCGACGGGAGGAGGTGAACGCCGAAGTCCGTCTCGATAAGCAGGTCTTCGGGGTCCTCACCATCGATAAGGGCGTCACCGAGGTTCGCATCTCGGTCGTACGCATCGTCGTATCCCAACTGGGTCGTCATGTGCCCGTCCTTATCCAGATCCAATAGTACCGTCTCATGGCCACGAGCAGCGAGTCGATCAGCGATGTTGAGCGCAATCGTGGATTTTCCCACGCCGCCCTTGAGCAACGAGACAGCTGCTCCGGGGAGCCCTTCAAACTCGTCAGCACTCATAGCTCAGCACCCCGTAAGAAGCGAATTTTGTACATTTTGTAGGTAATGTACATTGGGTAGATGTTGAAGGTTGCGCGAGTTTTGTCGATAATGTACGTTTTGCACTGGTCATACGCGGTCAATGAAGCTCGTCCATCTTAATTCTGTGTCAGACAGATTGCGTACGCCATCTACACAATCTACATTTTGTACATTACGTAGATTGTTGGCACAATCTCAATTGCCATAATCACCGTCGACCCTACACAATCTACATAATTTAGATTATCAGCATTTCATACGTATTCATCGCAATCTTTGCCACCCACACGAGACAATTGAAGAAGCCCAATTTGCATTATCTACATTATTCACATTATGCAGATTGGCTATGAGATCTACATTCTTCAGTCATTCAATGGGAGAGTCCTGAGTGATAGAGCTCAGACAGAGCCGTTCTACCCCGTCTTCTAGTAAGACTTTTAACTGTTACCGGATTATTGGTAACCACCAGATGTATGAGGTTCTCGACGATACCGCGGCGCAGGTCATCCTCACCATCGAGAGTGGTGACTCCATCCGCCGTGTCGCCCAACACCTCCACACGCCCTACGAGACAGTGAGACAGGCCGTCAATCGGCTGGAAGACGCAGGCTACGTCCGCTATGACGACGGCCTCACGGTCGTCGACGAGCGCGTGCGAGACGCAGCGCTCGAGCTCGCCGCTGCCAGTGCCGGCGTCAGTCCACCCTCCATCGAGGAAACGTACGTCATCCCACAGTTCAGTGACTGGCCGTTCGCGTTCACGCGGATCGACGCCGTCTACGTGTGGACTCAGGGCGGCTACCAGGTCGGTCGCGAGCCCGACGACTATCCACTGTTCCTGGCTGTTCGTGAGCAGGACGTCGACGCCTGGGAGACGTTTTTCGAATCGTTCAACCTCCCGACCGCATTCGAACGACAGCCCCGAGACGAGTTGGACGGACCGCTACAGATCGTCCTCGAGCCAGGCCCGTCCCTCGATATCGATCACGTCGAAGGGTACCCGGTGATCCCGAGAGCAGAGACGATCGAGTATATGCGCGAGAACTACGCCCAGTTCCAGTCGGCACTGGCGATGCTCGACCGGATGTACGAGGATCTCGACCTCGGCGTCACGTATCGAGAGACCGAACGGGCACAGCCATGAGCTTCAACAACCGAAGTGACGCACTCATCGAACTGCTCGAGGAGCTCACCCAACAGGGTCACGAGTACGTTCTCGTCGGCGGGTACGCTGTCTCAGCGTTCAATGCTCGCTTCTCCACGGATCTCGATATCGTCGTCGCGCCGGACTCCAAAGCTGACTTCGTCGAATTCCTCGAACGTCGGAACTTCGAGGAAACGGACAGCCACGCCAAGGAGTGGTTCTACGATACAGAGGTGATCGAGTACGAAAAGCGGCTCACGCCGCAACAACCGATCGGCTTCGACCTCTTGGTGAACGGACTCGGGTGTCGTCAGACCGAGGCACAGTGGTCGTTCGACTACCTGTACGACCACAGCCACCAACAGGAGGTGAGCGGGGGCACAGTGACGACGACGGATAGAGTCATCGATGGGGCAGTCCTCGTGGCTGCAAAGCTCCACAGCGGCCGAGAAACGGACCTTCGGGACGTCTTGGCAGTGGCTGAAGAGATCGACCTCGACGCTGTCACACCCCACCTGCGGCGAGGGGAAGACGATGCGCTCCGGGAGCAACTTGAGCGTGGTCTGGAGATCTTGGAGAGCGATGAACTCAAGCACGGGTATCGAAGTGACTTCGGGGCCTCAGCTGTCTCAGAAGAAAGGGTCACCGCTCTCCAAGAGTATCTGTCCGCACAGATTGACCACCTGAGCTGAAGCGGTCGGAACCCCCTTGCTCGGAAGTGAAGATAGGGCCCTTCAGCGGTGCTTGCAGTCAGTCAAAAAATTGGAGGGGCGGTGTCAGTCGACCGTCGCTAACACACGGACATCCGTAGCTGAGTGTCGTTCCCGTTCAGTACGAGCACCGTGCTCGCGGAGGAACTCATCAATACGGTCGGCAAGGGACTCCGCATCCTCCCTATCGACGTGGACGATCAGCGTCGGATGTTCCTCGTCGCTGTTCTCAATCACGAGCGAGACATCCTTGAATTCGTCCGGCTGTCTATACACCTCGAACTCATCGGCGACCTGGTCGGCCAGGTCGTCGAGTACCTCAATCGGTTCCTTTGTCATAGATTGAATATCGGCCTTGGAAGGTTGTGCCATCGCGAACGCGTGAAGAAAACGTGACGTGATTTTCAGAACCACCTCCATCAGACAAACGCGAACGGAGCCTTCTCACACCGATGGTTTACCGAGAAGAAGACCGATCCACAGAAGGGACAACAGGTTAGAGTGCTCGCGGGTCGCTATCGACGATGCTCGCAAACGCGACGTTCTCCTGAACTTGTTCGATTTCGACTGTTGGCTCGTCGCCGGGCTGAGCGCCGGGAACGATCACGACGTACCCCCGTTCGACTTTCGCAATACCGTCTCCCTGATCCCCGACGGTTTCGATTGTCACGTCGCGCACCTCGCCCTCATCAACAGGAGGTTTCGAGGGGGATTGGTTCTTAATCTCGCGAGAAGGAGGCTGTTGTGACTCCGGTTGCGTCGACGACGCTGTCGAGACTTGGGACTCTAGAATGGCCACCCGATACGTTTCGTTTGCTGACAACGCTTCATGATCCACTTCACTTAAGGGGATTTCTACTAAGTACGTTCCATCCTCTTCTTCGATCCGAGTACTAAACAGAGAACAAAGGGAGCTGGGGATTTCGACCATTTCTAGTTATATGAGCTTCCACGGTAATAATTAGCTTCTGTGATGCCCACCGACTCCTGGTCCAGATCGGGAAGACATTAGGGAAGTAAATCGGCGAGAGCGGTCTCTTCGACCTGCTCACCGTCAGTAATGTGGATAACCACTTCGTCTTCAGACGAATAATCTTTGAGAACCTGAAGACAGCGTCCACAAGGGGATGACATCTCTTCATCCGCGACTGCAACACCTACAATTGGTTGCTTAGTGCTGTCAAACCCTTTCCAGACTGCAAGTTCGAGAGGATGTACATCATGAGACATCCCTTTCGTTAGTCGAGTTCCAGCCCAGACAGAGCCATCCTCAGTTCGGACTGCTACCCCAACATCTGACTCGTCTTTGGCCTCAAACGCTTTTTCCCGCAGAGACTCCCAGCGTGTTTCTTCATCTTGTTCATCCCCACTTGAAGGAATACCGAGCTGATCGGGGGTTAGTCGTCGTATCTTAGTCGGTGTACGATGGGTGTTTCTGATTCCCAGCTGTGTTTGGGTGTGGTCAGTCATAGGTGACAAATGACTCCTCCGTTATTTCTGAATCACTAGTTCTGTACAAGTGGGAGAAAGCTTCTCCACCAAATTCATAGCCAAATTCTTCAATGAATGTCTCAACAAGAGTATAAGCAGAAGGATCGTCCACCTCAAATCCATAGTCGCGGAATAGATACGCAGACAGAGATTCTGCGGGGATTTGATTGCCATCACAAAGATGATGGCGGGCAAGCTGCCAATGACGATCTTCAATTCCCCATTTCGAATTATGTCCTCCTTCCTCAACTTCGGCGATTTGCATAAGTGGGGCAGTTGATCGAAGGGAGGAAGGAGCATATGTACCGGCGACGTTCTTATTATACCAGAGAGAACTCAGCGACGGGTTTGTTGATTGGTTGAAGGGGACAAAATAGGGCTTGTCTGAATCATCCTCCCCGACACGGAGGTAATCGTCGAAAAATTCGTTATAGGGGAAGGAGAGTCCAGTTTTCCGATTATCGAGCCCGGATTGTTGCTGGAGAGAAAGATATCCAGGAAACATCCGGTGGATAGGGGCATCGATTAACCGGTGGAGACAATCTCGTACGACCTCAGGTTTCAGGACGTATCTCGTCATTTGTATGTGGACAGTGCCTGGTCCTGTTGGAAGTTGGAAGTATCTAAGTCTGTCCCAAACCCATTATATCCAAGACTGTTCGCAACTTGGATGGTGGTTCCAGAGCCAGCAAATGGGTCAAAGACAGTTCCCCTAGCCCAATCAGGATCCTCACACTCACAGCTCGTCCACCCGACAGTAGTCCACTCAGGGAAAGTGAACTCACGGAAGTAACCACCTAGAATTTCTTTTGCCTTCTTAGCACGACGCTGAACATCTTCATCGTTTGCTCCTGCACCAACTTGGAATTCCTCTGCTTTCCCCACGTCAGAAATCCCGACGGCCTGAATGGCTCGGATATGATCCTCTGTCAATTCGTCGTGATTATGGTAAATTTCCAATGCCCGCTCTGCCTGCGGACGATCCGTATTGAGCTCTGTTAATCCTCGCTTCGTATCCCTACGTCGAGGCTCATTACACTCGGAACAGATTGAAGGGGGACATGCGAGCGTGATTGCCCTCCGCACTAGGTCGCGTGGGAAAGGAGCAAGGTGATCTCCAGTATTCCGATCATGAGAGATGCGCCATACGTCTCCCGGGTTAGATCCATTTCCGTATAGCTCTGAATAGCCGTGCAAGTCGTAGAAATAATTATCTTTGTCTTGGACTAGATGGAATATTGGCTCATGCCGTGGAACAAGCCGGTCTTGGGCTGAAGACGGGATTCCATTATCCTTAGCCCACTGAATTTCGTTCCGAATAGTCCATCCCGCCTCTTGAGCAGCTCTTGCAAACCGACCAGGGATTCCCTGAAGGCTTTTATTATGGTATGTGTCGCCGATGTTAAGGAATACAGACCCAGTAGGCCGAAGAAACACTTTCCAGTGCTCTAGTGCATCGATCAGGTGCTCGATATAGGTATCCGGGTCAGGCTCCTGTCCCAGCTGGTCTTTGGTCCCATAGTCCCGCTTTTGCCAATAAGGGGGAGAAGTGACGATGAGATCGACAGAATTCTTGCCGAGATCGATCGCATTCTCTTGATTTTCACTGCCACCGTCTTTGGGATGGATTTTCGCTGCGTCGGCCTCAACGACATTCCACCAAGGCTCAGTATCAGCAGGAAATTCGCCTTGTCCTTCTTTCAGTTTCTCCAAGTCAGGAGCAGGGTGATCAAAGTACTCCTCTAAATCACCGACTAGATTGACCGCAGCTTTCGGGTTGTCAAGGAGATAATCATACAGATCATCAACACTACTAGCCTCCCCAACTTCGTCCACGAAGTCCGTAAGAGAGGTAGAATTGTTTTGATGACTGATGTGCTGAGCTATAATTTCTATTACACCTCGAACTTCCTCGTCAACCTCAGATAGATTCTCATCCATGAATCAGATCCCTCCGACAGAGTGGGGGTTGCATCGTTGTTACGCTTGTTTCTCGGGGTGCTACTAGTGGACTTCGCAATAATATTCGACGACGACTCACGGTTCGTCGTCCTCCTCTGGCTGGTACTGTTCCTTGACCTCGAGAGCCAGTTCCCGCCGTGGTTCGTCATCTGCCGGACCAAATACTCGACCGTGTAGCAATTCGATTCCCGCATTAGCGTACTCTTCTGCGATCTCATAGACCATCCGCTGGTCACGAAGAACTCGAACATCTCTCTCTTCACTCACTGCCACAGCCTCGATAACAGCCTGCTGGCGTTCCGAGAGACTCGCACGCCCGAAAAACGCGCCCTTTTCGTTCTTTATCGTTTCAGGCATTGTGTTCTCTCTCCCATATCCAAGTGCAAACATGAACAGATCGTGATTCTCAGCTTGATAGAAGGGAGAATCCTCAGATTCCTGCAACGCCTCAAACATTTCTCGCCGTTCGCTATCTATATGAACGTCACGCCGGGGTTCACGCTCCTCGTAGCTGTCTTCGGTATCTTGACTCATCGGTCGGTCACCTGTGTTACACCGTTTTGGAATTCAAGATGGTACTCATTCGCAACCTCGTTGGAAATGTACGCCCTGACGTCTTCACTATACTCGACGTCAGTCATGAGGAACGTGACCTGGGTATCATTCAGGTAGTCAGGTACGTTCTGCGCAATAAGCTGTTTCGGCTCGCTAGATATCCGTCCCAAGGGTGTATCGATGACAACAGGGGCGGAGAATCCGCTGATTTTGGAAAGTGCAGCCATGAACGAGAGAGCAAGCACTTGTCGTTCGCCAGCAGAAAGTGAACCCAGATTCTTTCGACCGTCCGGACCGTAGAGGCGCACCTCATACTCTTCAGTGAGGACTACCTCATAGTCTTCATCTTTCCAAATAAGATCGTTATAGTATCGTTCGAGCCGTTGTTCAGTTTCTGTCCGAACCTGCTCCAGAATCTCTCCTTTGATCTCAGAGAGCTTGTCAGTCGCACTGTCGATGAACTCACTCTGTCTCACAAGCAGGTCATGTTCGTCCTGCTCTCGCATTGCCTGTTTCCACTCCTCTCGACGCTCATCAACGACATCTTCTTGTTGTTCAATTTTCCCGTTCAGCTCCCCGACTTCACGTTCCATCTTACTGATCCGACCTTGGATATCCCGACGGCGTTGCTCTAGTTCCTGGGCGCGTTCATTATCGATGATATCTTCGTCTTCAAGCTGGGCAGAGATGTTGGTCAGTTCTGTCTCGTTCTCGTCGATAGCTGTCCGTGTATCCTCTAGCTCGCTGAGGTCAGCTAGGAGATCCTCAATAAGCGATTCGCCATCACGGAGTGCTCGCTCCATCCGGAGTCGACCCTCAATTGCGTCTTGGCTTTCACTAGTTTGCTCTTCCAACAGATCCTCAATGTGTTCTCGTGAAGAGTCACATTCAGCCAAGTCAGCCCCACAAACACACGTATTCCGAGAAAGAATCCCTCGAAGTAATTCCTCTGTTAGCCCAGGGACACCGTTTTGTGACGATTCGTACTCTTCCAGTTCAGAAACAGCATATCGGAGGGCATCAGCGTTGTATGCAATCCCGCCCGCTCGGGCGAGTGATGCCCCTACAGCCTCTTTCGCATCTACAAGCTCCTCTTCCTGTTCATCCAAGCGTTCTTCCAGATAGACACGGCGCTGCTGCATCTCCCGAACGTCATCGTCTGCACTACCCGCAAGCTCATCATAGATGTCATCTATTTTGCCCTCAGCGGTGCTGATCTCGTCCTCTAAGTCATCCCGCTTTTGTTTGAGCCGTTCTAGCTCTTGTGAGGCTTCTTCCTTCCGTTCTTGGAGTTCTTGTATATCACCGCCCAGCTCGGAAGATTCACTCTCAAAGTCCCGCTGTACCTTCCCTAAATGACTAACAGCACTATTCAGAAGTTCAATATGAGATACATCGAGCACAGCTGCCCGTACGTGGTCGGTGTATCCAGTTTGGAAGAACTCATCTAGCTGTTCACCATCGAACAGGAAATATTCGTGGACATGGGTTGGGAGGATCTCGCGAAGAATATTTTCAGGGTTCGGGTTCGGTCGCCAGTCGTTCCCGCCAAACCGCTGGCGTAGCCGAAGGTCACCTATGGAGCTGTTAAATTGTCGTTCCTCGCGGTCTCCTTCGGCAGCATCTTCTTGACGAGCTGTCGAGAAAGTTCGTCGGAAGGCGTACTCGGGTTCGCCTTTACCCAGCTTGATCTCGATGTACCCTTGAATCGATTCACCAGGTTCCAATTCCTTCAGCCGCTTCTTGTTGACAAGCGGGTCCGACTCGAGGCCCTCGTCATCGTTCGAATCAGTATGGGTTTCTTCCCCGTAGAAACACAGCGTAATCGCGTTTAGAATGTTTGACTTGCCAGATCCATTCTGCCCCTCAATCACGTTAATGTGCTTCTCAGACGTAGTCTCTAAGGGAATGGTTTGGTTTCCTTCATATTGCCGGTAATCCTCTATTTCGAGTTCGAATATCTGAACGTTATTCATTGTCGAATTCCTGCAGTGATTCGTTCCCGACAAAATTGTCCACGAGTTCTTTATACTGCTCAGCGTACTCGGCTCGCGGCTCTTTCAGAATGTCCCGTTCATGCTCCAAAACCCCGCGTAAGAAGGCCCGAAGATCGTCATCCTCAACCTCGTCAACACGGTCAAGGATTAACGAATGTACCTCGGAGTCATTCATGCGATAATGCAACCATATCTACAAACGCATATCAATGTATCTTCTCAGATACCATATGCGATACGAACGTCTTCGATCTTATTGCGAGCTTCATATTCGTTTTCCGCTGTTTCAGCGAATTCCTCGAACCGACGGAGTTCCTTCTCAAGGATGTATTGTTCAGACATCGCAATATCCTCGTCTGGCTCAAGGGTTGGAACCACGAGTAGATCATAGATGTCCGCTCGATCCTTACCGGGGGCTTGCCGAAGAACTCTACCTCGGCGCTGGATGAATTGCATCGGGTTCCCGGTATTAGCCATCAAGATTGCTGTCCTGGTAGCTGGAACGTCAACACCTTCGTCTAGACACCGCATTGCCACAAGCGCCTCGTATTCACCCTCTCCAAACCGGGTAAGTAACTCCTCGCGCAAGTCATCACCCTCCTCATGGGTAAACCGGTGATGCATTACCCCGAATTCGTTCAGAATCGACCCGACCGTGTCTATCTGTTCTGAGTTTGTATAGACTAGAAGATGCTTGATATCATCTAAACTTCGTAGGATATCTCGGAGGACATCATACTTGTTGATCGCTTCTTTAACGATTTCTGCGCGTTGTGATTGGAGAATATTTGTTGTCTCCTCATCCGCATCTTCAGAGTATCTTGATGCGACTACAGACTGAGTCATTTGACGATAGTCCTCCAGCTCGTCTTCATCCATTTCAACAACAATAGGATGATACCGATATGGGGTCAGATACTGCGGGATGGCGTCTTCTAACGGGTATTCGTATATGACCCCGTCAAAATAGTCAAGCAGATGGTTAGAACCTTCTTCATCATAATAGCGCTCCGGTGTCGCTGATAGCCCAATCCTCGCGTCATAGGAATCAAGAAGCCCTTTTCGCCTGCCCTTGGAACCTAGGCCGTGTACTTCGTCCCCGATGAGGATTGTATCCCGAGAAAGCGGACTCACTTTCTCGCGAAAGTGCTCTCCGGAGAACGTTTGATGAGTTGTAATCAGGCATTCGTAGTTCTTGATTCCAAGTTCTAAATTTGAAACCGCTCGAGAGAGATCGTTTTTCCAGTCCGGATTAGCTGAGTGATAGACAAATTTTGGTTGGTCAAGCCCGAACGTTTCCATCTCCTGGGCCCACTGCCGCGCGAGGTGTTTCTGAGGAACAGCAATTACACAAAGAAGTGGATCATCTACGGTATCTGTGTATTCATCAAGCGCCGCTAGAGCTGTGAACGTCTTGCCTGTTCCAGTTGCCATCTGGAATAGGCCTTTGTTGTCATTCTCGAACCAAGCATCAACAGCGTCCCGTTGATAATCTCGGAGAACAATTTCAGATTCTGTGGTAGCGACTGATTCTGGTGGTTCATAAGGTCGATTGTTATTATCTCGGAGTTCAGCGATTCCCTCCTTAACTCCCTCTGGGATTGTATGGACCCCGACATTCTCATCTTCGTCTTCCCAAAGATTCTCAAACCGCTTTTCTTGCATATTCACCCCCTCGTTATCACGGTCGCTGATCCAATCGCAGTCGATGGTATATGCTTCGTAATTCCGGAGAGCCTGTTCGCTATCATTCTGGGAACCATGGAAAGCAACACGATTCCCATACCAGTCATAGAATACTCCAAATTTATCGTGAAAATCACCCGACAACTTCTTTGAAGGAACAGCCAGCTTGATTTCGAGTAGACCGTCGGCGATCATCCACGCGATCGCATTGCGAGTTTCATACTCCAGGTCATACCGCAGATCAGAAATCGTGCTATCTAGCGAGTTTCGGAGTACCTCATCCGTTTTAGCACGGTTACCCCTCTTAAGAGCCTCCCAGTCATCTTCTTCCAAGATAGGACTCATTATCCACTGGGCTGTACCGCCATTTTCAGCAAGTTCCGCTATTCCCCGTGCTGCAGATCGGACCCAATTTGTAGTGAAGTATCCGACACCACGTCGATAGACCTTAGCTCGTGAGAGAAGAGGGATATAGAAATCCTCCATGAGGTCATCAGAAGAGGTGTCGATGACCCTAGGGAGTTCCAAATCTGTGAAATCGCTCTCAGGCTCCATCTTAAAACAGATAATGTGGCAGAGGTTCAAAAGCGTATATACCGTCTTTCCCGGATTCGGACTTGAACTATGAACACCAAGATCGACCAGCTTTGAGAATGAGTAGCGTTTCCGGAAATGAGAAGGACTGTCTCGAGCGGCTTGATACCACGCGGTCACGGGACGCGGTACTCGGGCGTCTGAAACGAGCAATCGACGAGCTGTAGACGGGTACCGTAGCAGTGGAACGGCTCGTTGAGCGGATCACGTCTCCAAGCCGCTGAAAGGCTACTCACAGAACACCCAGTTCGGAGAGATCGAGCCAGCCGACGTGGCCGGAGAAATCGAATACGTGGTTGTCGACGACGAGAAAATGTCGCGAGAACGGGTTCCGTTGGCACACGAGGTAGTCGGTATCACGGACTGGACCTGACGAACCCCCTCCCCCCTTTTTCGAGTTGTAAACTCGTGATGCCGGGGAGGGGTGAACAGCAGGAGGGACTGCAAAACAGCCAATTATGGCGGATATGCACGATAGAGAGGCTGAGTATCTAATCTTCTAACTTGTGACTATATATGCGAAAGTTTATATCATACGTCACCATACCATAACCGCACTAGAGACAAAGAAAATATATCGTCTAGCTCAGCTAGACGATTGATGTCTCGGGATGTAGAGGACGACTTCATCTCATTCGTGGTTCTCATTCCGTGTATTATTGCGTCTCACCGCCTCTACACCAACTTAGTTACCTCAACTCTCGTTACAATACGTCTTGGATGGCCTGTCCCCCCGCGACTTACAACTCGAAAAAGGGGGGAGGGGGTGAAACATTCGAGATCACCAAAGCAGCTTCACCAGCAATCATGTCCGAAACCCGGCATTCCTCTCACTCGTGAACGGATTCTACGAGCGTCGTTCTTTCGCAACAATTCTGGCGCTTACTACTCGAAAACGGGGAGTGTGAGAAATACTGTATCACCCTGGGCATCATTCACAAAATCCGGATTATGTGGATTTTGCTCCGAGACCCACCTCGACTCACTTCTCCTTACAACGTGAGTGTGCGAGTATCGAACCAGGTGTGTTACCGCCTCCCAACATCTTACAACTCGAAAACGGGGAGTCCGGGTCATCGAGGAAGTTCGATGATAGCGAGCTTTGTCGAACCGTTACAACTCGACAACGGAGGGTGATAGATTCCGAAGACGGTATCTGACTCATCCAGAGGATACGGAGCTATAGTCGTTAGATAGCCTGTTTTCGCCCGGTTACAACTCCACAAGGGTCCATATTTTTATACCCAGAGTTCGAGGGGGTTCATAATGGGACGAGAGGGACGTAGAGCAGGATCGAATAATCCGGAAGGTGAGGAGGATCGTCAATCTTCTGCTGCTGATCCTGAAAATCCAGAGTCGATGGATGAGGAGGTGGAGTCTCCTGGCACGTCACAAACGACCTTCCGAAACGGATCAGATTCCGCCGATTCGTCTCAAGATGCAACTAATGGCGACGGTGGCGGCATCTCAATTCGTGATCGGCTCCAAACCGAGTCGTCCGGTGGGGTCTTCGCGAACAAAGACCTCGTCCGGTCAGATACCATCATCGACGAGGATCGTATCGTCGGTCGTGACGACCAGCTAGGCCGTGTCGTCGACAACCTAAAACCGGTCCTCCAGAATGAAGGGATCCCGGATATGCTTCTGAGTGGTCCTTCTGGAACTGGGAAGTCGCTCATCATTCATGCGGTCTGCAAACAGATCGTCGAACTGTGTGAATCCCAAGGCAAGACCTTTGGGGTCATTTCAATCAACTGCGAGGGGCCGAAGACTGCAGATCGGGCTGTCTATCGGTTAGTCAAAGCTGCTGCCGACGACCTCGGCGTTGATCCTGGTGTTCCCCAAACCGGTGTCTCAACGGATCAGAAGCTGGAGCGACTGTACCAACTCATGCGAGAGTATTACGATGGTGTCATCTTCATCCTCGATGAGATCGATATGCTCGAGGGACCGTATCAGGAAGCAGAGTACAATTCTCTCATCTACCAGCTTTCACGGGCTCGCAAACTCGCTGACTTTGATGGTCCCATCTCACTCACGACGATCACGAACTACACCGACTTTATGAAGGACCTCAACAGCCGCGCACAGAGTTCTTACAACCCTGACGACATTTTCTTCGACGATTACGATGCGAACCAGCTCCGTAGTATTCTCCGCAACCGGCGGGACGCTTTCAAGCCAGACTCACTTGCAGATGACGTTGTTCCGCTTGTTGCTGCGTTCGGCTCCCAAACGCACGGGGATGCGCGGAAAGCGATTGATCTCCTCAGATGGGCTGGTGAATTAGCCGAGCGGCGTGGAGCTGACACAGTTACCGAGACTGATGTCCGTGAAGCTCAGGAGAAGTACACTGAAAACCGCAAACTCCGCCATATCAGCGGGATTTCAACTCAAAAGAAACTCTCCATCTACGCTGTGGCGGCCACTGCCCACTACGCAAGAGAACATCCTGAGTGGATCCCTGCTGGACCTGCGTTCAAGACGTATCAATTCATTGCCGATACGATGGATGCGGACCAGTACAGCCGCGAGACGTTCGTAAATCACGTCACAGAGCAGAGTACGTACGGTGTACTGGACTTCGAGCGTCGGGGCAAGGGGCGAGGCAGAGGAGTGCATATGTATTTCTCCCTCTCCGAGGATCCGGAAACGATCATGGAGACGATCCGTGAGGATTCCCGGTTCGAAGATCTAGCTCACGAGGAGGCGACTATCAGAGCGGTTGTCCGCGAACGGCTGAAGCAGTTCCGGAGTAAAAACTAATCTCGCCCGTATTCTCCTCACACTTACTTCTCGAAAACGGGGGGTGTTCGTATCCCGCGCGGTGCGTTACAACTCGAAAATGGGGGGGTGTCATTCGTCGGGATGTCTCGTTACTACTCGAAAACGGGGGGTGGGTGAGCCAAGAGATTTGACGTGCCGGTCGATGTACTGTACTTTCCCCTTTCCCTCTCCCATTTACAACTCGAAAACGGGGGGTGTGTCCTACGATTTCTTTGTCGTCGGTACCATCGATGATGCGGAAACGGTGGAGAAACGACGGAAACGTGGGGTGGATGTCCTCTCCCTTCGAGTTTCAGTCCGGGTTGACCGGACCCATTCACACTCTGGGGGGTGTCGTCTGCGACGTCTCTAATGGTACTGAAAAGAACATCGGACTACAGTTCAATCTCATCTACTTGTCGGGATTCACCGGCCCCTTGTACTTCGACGTCACCGAATCTCCTTCCCGCCACTGCCAGTAGTAGTAGCGGTTGTCGTTGATCTCCTTGATCGTGATCGTCGCCTTCGCTGGCACGTCGTCCGGGAGGTCATCGGGGCGCTCCTCGATGTCGGCGTCGTCCGCCTCTTTCTCCTCGAGACGAGCTTCACGCTCCTTGTATTCGGCCAACGCCTCGGCGTAGCTGGCAACGTCCCGAAGATGCTCCGATGAGGCTTCGTTGAGAGTGTTGACGATCTCCGTTGGGAGGTTCGCCGGTGGGGTCGGGGGTTCGTAGGACATCGGCTGCTCTCGTGTTAACCAACACTACCCGTGACTCCATAGTTTTGTTGGTTAAGACGATGGGGACGGTTCTCGCGATTGCTGGCTGTAACACTACTCGAAACTTCTTCATATATAAGATTCGTACTATGTTACACCGTGCTCCGGCGCATCGAACTCGAGGTCCTCGCCACGGTCGACCGCGGCGACACGATCTCCGAGCTCGCGACGAAGCTCGACCACAGCGAGAGCTACCTCTCCCGTGCCGTCGCCGACCTCGTCGAGAAGGGGCTCGTCTACACGGAACGCGACGGCCGCCGAAAACGAGTCGTCCCGTCGGATGCTCGTGCCGTCGAATGCTACCAGGACCTCGTTCGCCAGCACTCCCACATCGGCTTCCCCGAGCTGCTAACCGGGAAGGCACTCGAAGTGCTGTACTACCTCGACCAGTCGCGAACGGTCTCCGAGATTGCCGACCGGAGCGACAACTACCGCAACACGGTCAACCGGGTCCTCAAGCGGTTTCGCGACCGGGGTCTCGTCGGGACCGTCGACAGCCACTACGAGTTCAATGCCGACTTCGACCGTCTCCACGAGTTCGTCCGTGAACTCGCACATCATCTGCATCGCCAGCGCCTCGAAGCCGTTGCCCCGAAGGGCACGATTCTCTGGGAAAACTACGACGAATTCCTCGCCCAGGCCGAGACGGAAATCGACGACGAAGGGTTCCACGAAACCGGCCTCGCTCGATTCGCGGCCTTCGACCTCCAGTTCCTGCTCACCGGCCACCGCTACTACGTCTACTCCGAGGACCTTGACGCAGTCTCGCCGGCGGAGCTCTGCTGTCACACTCTCTTGATCGACGATGGCAGCCGCCACCGCCCGTACTGTCTCCTCCTGCTCAGCCACGTCGACGTCGACGAGGAGGCTCTCCGAGCGCAGGCGGCGAAGTATGGCCTCGAAGACGAAATCGACGCCTTGCTGCGCTACCTCGAGACGCACGGCGAGGTCGACGACGACCGGCTCCCGGAGTGGGACGAGTTTCAGGAGCTGGCGGCTGACTACGAGGTGCCACTATCCTGAGACAGAACATCGTCACCAGCCGTAGCGTCAGCCGGCGTCAGTTCGGGTCGTAGGGATTCGTTGCTGTCTCGAGCCGATAGACATCCTCGACAGCGTCAAAATCGTCGTCAAACGCATACAGGTAGCCGAGCCCCTCGGTTTGCATATACGCGATAATGCAGGCGTCGACGAAGGAGAGCGGTTCGTGTTGGCGAAAGAGGGCCTTCCCGGTCGCGAGGGCGTCGGTGGTGAGTGAATCGATGTGGAAGCGGGCGTTTTCTTCGATGCGATCGAGGAGGTCGACGGCTGCGTCGTGGCCGGCGTGGGTCGTGAGGCCGTTGAGCGTTTCCGCGAGCACGTAGTCGAGGACGACTGCCTCCGGTAGCTCTCCATTGTCAATGCCTTGGAGCACGGGAAGCGCGGCATCGTGGGATCCATCCCGCCGGTATGCGGCGGCAAAGAGGACTGTCGTATCGATCAGTGCACGGGGCATTTACTCTACGTCGACGTCACCAGAACGCTTTGCGTTCTGGTTGGCAGACGAGAGCCGTCGGCTCTCGTCGACGCCCCAGGCGTCGTGATCGCTCGTGACATCGGTCGGCTCCTCACCAGCGTAGCCGTCGAAGTCGGCGAACGTGCCCGTTTGCTGTTGGATGACGTGGACTCGAATGCTCCCGTCGTCCTCGAGCTGCCACCGGAGCTGATCGCCATCGTCGATATTGAGTTCACGCCGAATCCGTGCGGGGATGTTTGCCTGGTTTCCAGACACCTTGCTTTCGGCGTCGATTCTGTCGCTGCTCATACC
This sequence comes from Haloarcula laminariae, assembly GCF_025457605.1. Taxonomy (NCBI): domain Archaea; kingdom Methanobacteriati; phylum Methanobacteriota; class Halobacteria; order Halobacteriales; family Haloarculaceae; genus Haloarcula; species Haloarcula laminariae. Next base: position 78,967 of record NZ_JAMZFY010000003.1, read on the forward strand.
TCACGGTAGGTGACCAGCCGGGAAAAGTCTAGTGTGCCGCCACACTACTCAGTCGCATAAGAGCGATTCCGACGAGAAAGATGGCGATTTACCCTGAGGTCGTTGGGAGCCGACCATCCGGACGTGGAACACGACCCTGCTTAATCTCGTGATCCACCCGACGTAGATGCTTGCAGCCTCCTTCGGGTGAGCGCTGTTGCCAGTCAGGGCAGGTACACGACTTGTCGATGACGTCGACTTTGTACCGGTTCCCGGACGCGGACTGCACCTCGTAGCGGCCACCTTTCGAAAGGAGCGAGACGTCCATCGCTTCGGCGACGGCACGCTTCGTGCGGGGCTCGAGGTCGTTCTGCGACTGTGCGTTCTCGTCGACGACCAGCCGGTCGCGAACGTCGCCCGTTCGGCCACCATCGGGAGCGACGGCTTCCGCAGGGCCACTGAGCCGCTCGTGGAGCACTTCCTCCACCGGATGGCCTTCCGGCCACAGGTAGTGAACCTCACGGCGCTCGCGATGATCGTAGGAGCCGCACGCGGCTGCGCTCCCAGTCCAGACACGCCACGCCCCGAGTGCTGCCATCACGTCGACGATGACTCGCGGAACAGCCTCGTACTCGTCGGGGTAGAACATCCGGAAGCGAGTACACTCCGCCTGCGGCGGAACCGTCTTCCACCACTCGACGTCGGCGTCCCAGCTCTCGTACATCGCCTTGTCCTCCCCGTAGCCGACGGTCACGCTGTCGACCTGCGGTACCTTCACCGATGTCTCGTCAGCCTTGCCTTCGAGCAGCCGAAGCACGGCGTACCGGAGATACCCGTGATTCGGATTGTCTGATGATTGGGCGACCTGCTCGTGGTGCTCTGCGACTCGCTCTGCCTCATCGAGAACGGTCGTTAGATATCGGTCGGTCATGGGTCGATGGAGACGGGAGTGCGCCTCCGCCCCTCCGCGGGCGCAGAAAAACTTAACCAACGAATAGCGATCATTCGTATCCTCTGTTGGTTAATCCCTCTCTGCTCGAATGCTGCGCCAGATCGGATTACCTGAGCCAAGAATAGTATATCTGTATAGAGATAACTCAATGGGAAATACGGGGGACAAGACCAATACAGTTAGATGCGATACCGATAACTAGTGATGATGGAGTATGTCGACGAGACCGCGGCGAAGATCATAGTCGCGGCCCGGCCGGGCGACTCGATCCGGCGAATCGCCCAGAAGATCGACGGCTCCTACTCGTGGGTCTACGACTGGATCCAGCGGTTGGAGGACGCAGGCTTCATCCGACGTGAGGACGGCGTCTACATCGAGAATCACGCTGTCAGGGATCGCTACTACGATCTCCTCGCGGCCATCTCTCGCGCTGTTCCGCCCTCGATCAACGACGGCTACGTCATTCCGCACTTCGCGGGGATGCCGTTCGCGTACACGAAAATCGACGGCGTCTACGTCTGGACCCACGGCGGCTATCAGATCGCCCGCGGCCACGATGACTATCCGATCTTCATCAAAGTCGCCGGCCAGGACGTCGAACGGTGGACGGCGTTCTTCGACGAGTTCGGCATTCCGAGCCGGATCGAAGAGCGGCCGGATGCAACCGACTCCGACGCGGCCGTCTCGTACGTGTTGTTCCCGACGAGTGGGGAGATCACTCGCGAGTGGGTCGACGGCAATCCGGTCATTCCGTTGGATGAGGCAATCGAGCACATGTTGGAGTACCGGGTGAACTACGAGCCGGCGTTGGAGATGATCGCCGACGAGTACGACCGCGATATCGACGCGTCCCACGAGGATCCGCATCATAACATCGACTGTCGGTGGGGTATATTTCGGGACTGATCGAAACACTCGGGGTCGAACGCCGAACGAATTAACTAACAAAGTAGGAATGATAATTCAGGCGTTGGTTAACGCCCGGGGAAGGCGTGTTCAGCCCTCGGCGACCGTCCCGATGATCTCCTGCGCGGTCGAACTGATCCGGCCGAGACGCTCCTGAATGCTCTCCGCATCGTCGTCCTGCCACGCGGCGAGATAGAACGCTGATCCGCTCGTATCTAGGTCGAAATACCGCCCGACGATGTACGCAACGGCTTCGGCTTCGATCTCGCGTTTTGCACGCTCGGGTTCGTCGTCGACATCGAAATGGAGCAGTGCGTGGGCGTACTCGTGAATCAGCGTCACGGCGAGATCGGCCTGATTCGAGCGGGCTTTCGCTTCGACGACGGGTTGGCATTCGTGGAGGTTCCGGTGTTTGCAGACGCCTTTTGCGTCGCCATGCTCCCACTCAGCAGCGTCGACGACACGGACGTCGATATCGAGCGTAGCTGCCGCATCAAGGAGCGCTGGCACCAGGTCGTCGGCGTTACCAGTGGCCTCGGTTTCCAACTCGGGGAGCGGTTCGCCCTCGGTTTGAGACACATCGAAGACTGCCGTTGGTTTGAATCCAACCAGTCCTTTGGACCACTCCTCGGGCGATGTCTCGTCGTAGTCACAGTCGCTTTGCTCGTGGTAGCTCGGCGAATTCTCGCACTCCGGGCACTGCTTCGTAATAATGGGTGCCCAGATCCAGATCGCCTGTTCGCCCTCTTGGACGTGCCGGTCGAACTCCGACCGCCACGTATTGTAGCCCGCCACGCGGGTTGCCTCGGGACACTGGAGCTTGATCAAGAGGGTGTTGCGATGGGAGTAGTCGTGGAATCGGGACTGGACATCGAGCCACTCTTGGAACTGTTGGCTGGCTTTTGCCTCGTCGACGTCTGCGACAAGGTCGTCGATCCACTGTTCGATGGTGCTGTTCATCTCGTCGTCTCGCGTGTCGGTCTCCTCGAAGGAAACCGACGAATTACTGGTCGTAGCCATTGTGTTCACCGAATCGAGTTTACCGGGACTGCAGCAGTTCAGAACGCGCCGCACCCCTCAGGGGGCGAAGAAAAACCACCCTCTCGATTATCGGAGTTCGTGGGTCTCGTCAGCGAAGCCGACCGTAACGAGGTACTTGAGGAACTCGTCGAACCGCTCGACGTCGCTAGGCGTGTCGGTCGCCAGATGACGCGCCCACTCGATGGCCCACTGGAAGGCGGGATCTGTGCCGCCCTTGCCGTGAATGTACCACCACCGGGCCGCTTTCAGCACGACCAGTGGGTTCGTCGGGGGCTGTTCGCTTGCTAAACCACGGGTTATCGACTCGATTTCTCCGGGCACGTCGGCTGGTTCTATCTCTCCGGACTGGGTGTTCGAGATATCGATCGGGATCTCATCGACTGAAACGTCGTCTACAGTTTGTTGATGGCTCACGGAAAGTCACCTCTGGACGAAGGCTCACGACCGAGCCTCCGCCCTCTCCCCGGGCTCGAAAAACAGCACACTGCGTCACGCTGGAGGGATGTAGACACTCTGTTCGCCAGCGATCTCCTCGAGGTCCTTCCGATGGCGATGGGTGAAGTAGCACTCGTAACTGCAGTACCCACAGACTGCACCGGTATCGTATTCAGCGACGAAGGGGCCGCGACGTGTTCGCCAGACGTTCGCTCCGCATTCGGTGCAAGCTCCCTTTTCGAGATCGGCAGGACTCGGTCCCTCGTACTCGAAGTGTAACCCAGCGTCCTCTGGTGTCGTCTCGGGCCAGATCCCATGTGCCTGCCAGAACTCGCGGATGCGAGCGAGACTATGGCGCACCGTCTTCCGGACGGTGACGTGGTCGGCGTTGCGACCGCTGTCGTCCCAGCCGTCAGCCGTCCAGAACTCACCGAACTGTGCGCCACGATGGAGTCCGTTCCAATCGAGGCCGACGATGTCGGCCGGTGGGTCGTCGGTTAGTGTCGGTCGGGTCAGCTGCTGGATAACGTCCCACTGTTTCGGTGGGCTGCCACCGAGGATATGCACACGGCGGCCACGCCAGTCGGTCGGCTCGGAGAACTCATACGCCAATCGGTCGGCATACCCTCGCGAGTAGCCGAGCACGAGGTCGTTCGGGATCGTGTCGATCACCTCGCGGCACTTTGGGACGATGACGAGTTCTGCGTCGGGATAACTCGCCTGAATCTCGCGGGCAGCAGCCACGTACTCGTCGACGTCGTCTCCCTCGTACACATCTCCGATCACGCCAACCGTGGGTTCGTATTCGAAAAATCGGGAGATGTATCGATCTAGATCGGGATTCCGAAAATCGTTATCCAACATCCCGACGGGGATGTTCAGGTTCTGATACAGGGTCTGCTGGTACCCACAATCTTCTCGAAATCCAGGGAGAAATCCGAGGGCGAGAGCATCGCCGGCGAAGGGAGCTCGGTGGAGAAACGCCACGAAGTCAGTTTGTCTGGCGGCAGCGATTTCACTCGCCGTGGTGGCGCTGGATCTCAGATCGGAGGACATGATTGGATCGCGAGGCTGCTGCTGGCTGCCCCGCACCCATTCGGGGCCCGAAAACCCGAGACACAGCATATTAACCAACAATAGAGGGAAATCACGTGGAGGGTGTTGGTTAACGGCAGAGTTTACCCTTCATCCTCACGTAGCTCATCAGCCTTCCACTTGAGCCGTCGCAGGATCTGCGTCCGGTTCTGGTGGGCGTTTTCGTAGGCAACACACTCTTGCAAGGTCTCCATATCGGGAATCGTCGCGATCCCTGCCTTGATCAGTCGATGGTTCGGTGCTTCCAGACGCTTTTCTGGAGGGAATTCGTTACTCTCTTCGTCGTCAGTGGTCTCCATCTCAAAGAGCCCCCACCCCTTTGGGGCCGACACAAACAACTCTCCGGACGATGACGCTCCACCTCTAATAGGGTTGAACCGATACAACAGTTACCGTAATGGTCATCCTCCGCGAGTATTTACAGTCCCGTATGGAGCGAAAGACGATCTCAGTCACCGGGATGTCGTGCAACGGGTGCGAACAGAACGTGGAGACCGCCCTGCGAAACCTCGACGGTGTGAATCGGGTCGAGGCCGACCACGACGACGACACGGTCGACGTGGTCCTCGAGGATGAGGTCTCCGATGATGAGGTGAACGCGGCAATCGAACAGGCTGGCTACGACGTCGTGGCCTAATCGGCCGCCGTCCGGCCGTCGCTCACGTCACCGTCCGTGCGTTCGTCGAGGGCGAACTCGGTGTTGATACCCTTGCCCGAGAGAAGCTGGCCAGCGAAGCTGTTGGCGAGGACGGCCGAGACCGACAGCACCATCGCGAGCATCGCGAACACCGGATGAACGAGCCCGGTGGTCGCAGCGGCGACACCGATACCGTTGAACGCGAAGGCCGTTGCGAGATTCTGGCGAGTCTTCCGATAGCTCTCGCTCCCAATCTCGTAGGCGTCCATCACGCCGCCGAGCCGGTCGCCCATCAGGACGATATCCGCCGACTCGATGGCGATGTCGGTCCCTGCGCCGATTGCGATGCCGATGTCCGCCTGCGTAAGTGCGGGCGCGTCGTTGATGCCGTCGCCGACCATCGCCACACGGTGGCCGGCTTCCTGCAGGCGACCGATCTCTTCGCGTTTCTCGTCGGGGAGGACGTCGGCCATAACGCGATCGATGCCGACCTCCTCGGCGACAGCCTGTGCGGTGCGTTCGTTGTCGCCGGTGAGCATCACGGGTGTGATACCGGCGTCGCGCATCCGCTGGATGGTCTCGGCGGCGTCGGATTTGATTTCGTCGCCGATGCCGATCAAGCCGATGAGGTCACCGCCATGGACGACCCCAGAGACGGTGAGGCCGCGGCCCTGGAGTCGCTCAATATCGTCGCCGCCCTTCGACAGGTCGATTCCCTCGTCGCTGAGCCAGCCCGGTTTCCCGACCAGCACGTCGTCGCTGGCTACGGTTGCCCGGACGCCCTTGCCGGTCACGGAGTCGAAAGCATCGGGGTCAGCGACCTCGACATCTTGCTCGTCGACGAATTCGAGGATTGCATCAGCGAGAGGATGCTCGGAGAACGCCTCTGCACTGGCTGCAGTCGTGAGTACATCCACCTCGTCGGCACCGAACGCGACGACCTCACTGACGGCAGGTTCGCCGACGGTGATGGTGCCGGTCTTGTCCAACACAACGTGGTCGACATCGGGAAATATCTGGAAGGCGTCGCCCGACCGCATCAGGATGCCGCGGTTCGCCGCCTTCCCGCCACCCCGAATTAGGGCGAGCGGTGTCGCCATCCCAAGCGCACACGGATAACCGAGGACGAGAACGGCCAGCGCTGCGAACGCCCCGCGCTGGACATTGGGAGCTGCCCCCCACGCGAGCGGTGCGACCACCCAGAAGAGGAACGAGAGCGCGGCAATCGTCAAGACGCCTGGGACGAAGTACTTGAGGACGCGGTCGGCGAGCTGGATAATGCCGGGTTTCATCGCCCGCGCCTCCTCGATCTCGCGTGCCACCTGATTCAGGAACGCGTCCTCCCCGGTTGCAGTTACCTCGATGAGCAGCGTCCCGGTCTCGTTTACGCTACCACCGATCACCGTGTCGCCGCCCGTTTTCTCCTCGGGGATGGACTCGCCGGTGGCGACTGACTCGTCGACGGTGGACTCTCCCTCGACGACCGTCCCATCGACGGGGATGTTCTCGCCAGGTTTGACCCGGACGTAGTCGCCGACGTCGAGATCGTCAAGGGGAACTTCCCCGACGTCACCGTCATCACTGACGCGGCGTGCTGTGTCGGGCTGGAGGTCGAGCAGGTTCTGCACGGCCTGTGAGGCTCGTGTGCGGACGATGAGGCTCGTATATTCGGAGAGGATGTGGTAGGTGGTGATGAACACGGAGACGGCGAAGAAGTGGACGGTCGGGAAGCTCGGGAAGACAAACAGGCCGAGTAACCCACCGAGGAGCCCTGCGAAGGCGCCCGCCTCTAGGAGGACGTGCTGGTTGAAGATCCCCCGGCGAAGGCTCTGGAACGCCTTCTGTTTGATGTAGCGCCCGGGACCGAACATCGTCCCGAGGGCCAGCCCCAAGGCCACCAGATCCATCGCCGGTGACGCTGACTCGAAGCGTCCCATTACGAAAATCATCCATCCCATCAGGGCAGCGACAACGATAGATGCGCCGCCGGCGATGAGGAGACGGCGCTTCCCGTCGGCGAGTTCGGCCTGCTGCTGCTCGTATCGTTTCGCCTTGTCCGGGTCTCGGATGGTGTAGCCGAGGTCCCGGAGTGTGTCCTTCACCGCCACCTCGCTCAGCAGGTCGTCGTCGTATTCAACGAGAACTTCCTCGTGGGCGAGACTCACGTCGACGTCCTCGACACCATCGGTTCGGCTGTAGGCCTTCTCGATGCTTTCGGCGCAAAACGAGCAGGACATCCCCCCGACGTTGAATTGTTCGTGTGTCGTTCCCATCGTGCCTGTTGGTTATCCTGCGACGCGGATAACCATTATGACAAACGTTATAGCGGTTTCGAGATACTAATACTGCTGTCGGGAGCGTGGCGTTACTCTTACCGTAGTCGTCCACTTACCTCGTCACAATAATGGCGCTCCTCGAATCTAACGTGCCGATCCGCGAAGTCGTGACGACGGACCCGGAGAAAGCGAAGGCACTGGAGAACGACGTTCGGGCGAAGATCCTCGACATGCTCGCAGCCGAGGAGCTGATGATTGAGGAGATCCACGACGAACTGCATCGTCGTGGCGAGGAAAAGGCGGAGACGACGGTGCGCCACCACGTGAACGTCCTGAAGGACGCAGGGATGGTTGAGATCGCCCGTCTCGAGGAAGCTGGTGGGGGGACACGGAAGTACTACAAGTCGAACACGCGGATATTCTCGTATGAGCTTCCAGAGGACGCTGAGCAGACGCTCGCTGGGGCGCAGGACACCGCGACAGCCGAATTAGCAGGGCTCGTGGAGAGGCTCTATGGGGAGCACGGCGACGACATCGAAGCGGTGGCACGAGAGATGAAGCCGTGCGAGTACTGTGCGACCCAGCATTACGAGGAGTTCGTCCTTCGGGAATTGCTAAATCGCGCGCTTATTGACCTCACTGAGAATGGGACGGTGGAGAGCGTTCGACGTGATTCAGAAGACGCCGGCGATGAAGCCGAGTCCCATGACGACGAGGACGGTCGCTGAGAACAGTGGCAGGTACGGTGTATACTTCTCCACCGTTTCTTCATACTCCTGATAGCCGGCGATGAGGAGCATCGTTAACCCGACGATACCGACGATGACCGTCAGCGCATATGCGGTCATGAGTTCCAGACAGTACGTCGAACCGGCACAGAGGCCGATAATCTCGAATTCCTCCTCGTGAGCGAACCCGAGGACGAATGCGAACCAGGCGATTCCGAGTAGTCCGCGGTCGGCGTCAGTACCTGGATCGGCTCCGTGCTCGTGGGAGTGCCCGCCGATTCCTGGAAGCCGAGTTTTTACGCGTGTAAGAAGCCCATCTGAGGAGTGTTCGTGCGTGGGTGACGTGCCGTGACTGTGGTGGCTCGACTGCTCCTCCGTATGCTTATCGTGGTCGTGTCCATGGCTGTGCCCATGTTCGTCCTCGTGCTGGTGGGAATGACCGTGTGTGTACTCTCGAACCCCGAGTCCGATGAGTAAAACGCCTGCAACGATACTCACTGGACCGCCGATGGTAATGCCGCCAAGAATCGAGATCGGCTCGTTCACTTGGGTCAGCTGAAAGTAGGATTTCGCATAGAAGAACACGCCGACCATCGCCAGACTGCTAATGAGGTGGCCGATGCCGATTAGCGAGCTGGCGGCGAGTCCGTAGAGCCACTTGTTGGATTGGTCGAGCGCATAACTCGCGGCGACTGGCCATCCGTGTCCGGGCTCGATGCCGTGCACAAATCCGAGCGCAATCGCGCCGACCAATACTGGTAACGCCTCACCGTGGAGCATCATTTATTCCTCTATCCCTGCGCTGTATAGCGGTTGTTAAGACTGAAACGGGAATTCCGTAATAATCGAGGGGTCAAGACAGTAGGGGATCAATTGGGGAGTATGCGCACGAGCTTGAACGTGTCTGAGGATATTCTTGAGGAGTTCGATGAGACATGGCAGGCTGAGGGGTTGGACTCCCGCTCGCGGGCAATTCGTGAAGCGATGCAGGAATACATCGAGGGACATTCACAGCTCGAAGAGGTTTCCGGTGAGGTCGTCGCTGTACTGGCGTTCGATTACCAGCATCACGAGGTGATTCACGATCTCCATTCTGCCCAGCACCAGTTTCAGGACGTCATCGAGACGATGAGCCACACTCACCAGGGGGAGTGGTGTTTGGAGACCGTCTTCTGTCACGGCGATGCGGCACGGGTGCGGGAACTCGTGTATCGGCTCCGTGATTTCGATGGGGTCGGTCGCGTGAAGACGATGCTCCTCCGCAGTACTGCGCCGGCCAACCCGGAGTGAGATTCACTCGATACAGCAACTCATCGTCGACGTGTCCCGTCGGAACGCCTGACAGGCCTGTTTGAACGCCTCGGAGAACGTCGGGAACGGGTGGACGATGTCGATGATGTCGTCGACCGTGAGGCCGAACGTCACCGCTAGCGTGGCTTCCATAATCATGTCGGCGGCACGGGGGCCGACCATGTGGACGCCGACGATATCGTCGGTCTCGTGGTGCTTGACGACCTGGACGAGGCCGTCAGTGTTCTTGACCGCCTTCGCCCGCGGGACGTCCTCCATCTGGACGGTCCGGCACGAACAGGTGCCGTGTTCGTCCATATACTCGCGTTCGGTCGTGCCGACGGCTGCGACTTCGGGGCTGGTGAAGACGACTGCGGGGACGGCATCGTAGTCGATGCTGACGCCCTCGTCCCCGAAGGCGTTCTTGACGGCGTGATTGCCCTCTTTGGCGGCGACCGTCTCCAGTTCGGGGTCGCCGATCACGTCGCCCGCTGCGTAGACGTCGGGATTCGTCGTCTGGAAGTGCTCGTCGACGTGGACTGTCCCGTCGTCGTTCGTTTCGACCCCCACCGTATCGAGGCCGATTCCCTCGCTATTCGGCTGGACGCCGGTCGCGACGAACAGCGCGTCGCCGGTGACCGTTCGCTCGTCTCCGTCGATGGTCGTTTCGACGGCGACGCCTGATTGAATCGATTCGGCGCCGCCGTCGGCTGCTAGCGTGCGGACGCGCTGGAAGTCGTTGCCGGTGATCACCTCGATGCCCTCCTCCTCGAATGCACGCTGCATCTCGCGACCAAGTTGGCCTTCCATATCTGAGAGCACGTGACCGGAGCGCTGGAGAACCGTCACGTCGACGCCGACACGGTGGAGTATCTGGCCCCACTCCAGCGCGATATACCCGCCGCCGAGCATCAGGATACTCTCGGGAAGGTCGCGCTCCTCGAGGATGGTCTCGCTCGTGTAGTAGTCGACGTCGTCGAGGCCGTCGATGGGTGGTGTCCACGGTGAACTTCCGGTCGCGACGAGCGCCTTCTCCCCAGTGATGCGCGCGCCCTCGTCGGCGCCGTCGACGACCTCGATGGTCGTGTCGTCGACCAGCTGGCCGTAGCCCTTGTAAATGTCGGTCTCGAAGTGCTCAGCGACGTCGACGTAGTTCTCCTGCCGGAACCGTTCGACGAGTTCGTCGTTGCCGTCGAGGGCGTCGGCCCAGTCGACAGTCGGTTCCTCGGGGTATCGAACGGCGTCGAAAGGATTCTCCGACGCTGCAGCGCCGTTCTCGGCGACGGCGAGCAGATGCTTACTCGGGACACAGCCGACGTTCACGCACGTCCCGCCGATAGGAAGGCCGGTGTTCACCATCGCCGTTGAAAGATCTCGGCGGCTCGCTTCAGTGATCGCGGCGAAGGCTGCGGCGCCACCGCCGAGAATCACGAGATCATAGTCGGGGGTGTGGGTCATCAGTGCCAATACTTTACGACGGGAAGTTCTTATACTCCAGAGTCCGAAGCTATAGAGTAGGTTGGAGGCCACGAAGCTATGGCAGATACTACTTCATCGGCGCCCGCGTGCGATGTCGACGGGACGTGCTACTGCCCGCTCACAGGAGTTATCGACACGTTGAGCCGGAAATACGCGATGCAACTCGTCAGCATCATCGGCGCACACGACTCACTGCGGTTCGCGGAGATCGAAGACCACCTTCCCACAGCGAGCACGTCGACAATCTCGAAACGCCTCGACGAATTCGAGGAGGCAGGACTCGTCTCACGGACGCAGTATAATGAGATTCCACCACGTGTCGAATACGCGCTAACTGACGAGGGAAATGAGATTCGTTCGAGATTAGAACCCCTTCTTGAGTGGGCGACGGCGAACTCCTGACGTACAGGTTTTAGTGAACTTGATCCCATATCTGGGGGTCGATAATTCAGGCCAGAGTGTTGGCCCAAAGACTATCCTTTCTCCGTGTGCTACTTTGACACATGATAAACGAGGGAGCGTCTGCACCGTCATTTACTCTTCCAGGTCTCCGTGACGGAGCACAAACCGAGTACAGCTTGGATGAGACAACTGCGGATGATCGGGCTGCGTTGCTGGTCTTTTACCCGTTTGATTTCAGTCCTGTGTGTACAAACGAATTGTGTACGATTAGCGATGCAGAGTGGTTCCAGCTGACACCAGCTCTCGAGGTTTGGGCAATTTCTGGTGACAGCGTCTACGCCCACCGAGCATTCGCCGAGGAATACGACCTGAATTTCCCGTTACTTAGTGATAGCTCCGGGAGCGTTGCCGAGTCATATGATGTCTGTTATGACGGATGGGAGAACCACGAGCGCGTCCCGCAGCGTGCCGTGTTCCTCATCGATTCCGAGCAAACGGTTCGATACAGTTGGGCGACAGAAGATGCCCTCGAGAAGCCGGATTTCTTCCCGGTTAAAGACGCTCTTGATACGCTGGAAGCGGAACGTGATGAACTCGGTCCTGAGGATGTCGAATTAGTAGTCGAATATAACGAGGAACCGGAGCCGCTCATATAATCCCCTGTTAGACCCTCTCAGTGAACGCCACTCTGACAATCAGCCCATCGCCTCTTGGAACCGCTCACGTAGCGCATCTTCGCGTTCTTCGAACTGCTCGACTTTCTCCTGTAGGTCGTCGCTGACGCGCTCGATGCTCGCCAGCGCTCGTTCGCCGGCGAGCGATGCCTGCGACCCGTCGTCGCCGTCCGCCTCCAGCTGCTCCTCGTAGGCCCGTTCGACGCGCTCGATGGTGCCTTCCGGGTTGAACAGGATGTCGTTCGCAACGCGGACGTACTGGTCGAGGGACGTGCCCTCTTTTCCCTGGAAGAAGTGGGTGAGCGCGTACGTCGCGCCGGAGTGCAGCGTCCACATATCGATCTCGAACGGTGACGCCGCGTTCGCCTCGGCATCCTCGGCAGCACGCTCTGCGAGGTAGTCCGGGAAGCCAAGCAGACTGTAGAACTCCGTGACGGTGAACGGGAGCTCGGAGAACTCGAGATCGATCTCCTGGGCGTCTCGGATGAACTCGAAGAGATCGTCGGCGACGAGTTCGACCTGTGCGAGGACCTCCTCCCACCAGGTTCGGAAGTCCCGAACGTCCCCGACGTGCTTGATGACCTCTTTATCGGTGAGCGAGCGCATCGAATTCGAGCAGTACCCGTCCTGAGCGAATCCCTCCACGTAGACGGCGTGCTCACCGAAGAAGTCGTAGCCGGAGGTCACACCCATCGTGATCGGGTCCGCCCGGCCTGGAAGCCGGACTTCGAGGCCGTCGAACATGATGTCCATATGGACCTCGCCGCCGCCCCGGTAGCGCCGGATCTCGCCGAACATCACCTCGCCCAGCGGCGTTCCGTCGATGGTCTCCTCCCGAAGGACCTCCTCTAGTGGTCCGTACACGTCCACCGGATTGATGATCGCGTAACTGTCCGTAGGAACGTGAAATAGTGGGTCTTCGTCGGGCTCATCGTCTGTCGCGTGGTCGCGCGCTCTCGTCGGCTCGACTAAGGCGTTGAAGCGCTCCGTTTCGACCCACTCGTCGGAATAGGGATTCCGGTATGCGACTGTCGTCTCGACGGCCTGCGGGAGGTCACGAACCGTCTCGGCGAAGGACTTCGGTTCGTCGATCGTTTTCTTCCGGCGATACCAGTCGGGTAGTTCTGTATCGGTTCGTCCGTCGACGCCAGCGAACACGGTTCTGGATTCTGGGTCTTTCATTGCAGTCACCTCGAAATCGGATTCGTCACCCGCGCCGGCGCTCTCATCACGCGCCCTGCGCCCCTCTCACGGGCGCAAAAACAACCACTCTTAACCAACATTCTACCCAAGAATCCAGCACTGTTGGTTAATCATCCGGCGGTCCCGACACCTGGCTTCGGCTCTTCAATTCACTCGTCGGCGTGGCGTCGACGGCGCACCTGTTCAGGATTTGGTACCCACGGATGGTCGTCCCAGCAGTGGAGGGCGTGCTCTTGTGCCGTGTCGAACAGCGCCTCACACGACCCACACTCGTAGGCCGTCTCGGGCCACGGTTCCGTGACGAACATCGCCGTCACCGTCGACCTGACTGGATCTGGTGCAGCCGACCGCTGAACATAATCATAGCCGATCACTGTCCGTCGACGAAGCGCCGACTGCGCTAGCCGTTCGGGCCGGTCTGCTGGGAGATACACCCACCGGACGAACGTGTCCTCTGAGTCCTTCGCTGAGGGTTGAAGGATGAACCACCGGTTATGATCGTCGCGGAAGAGATACCGTTCTGTTCCCAGATTTTGGAGATAGAGCGGATCGCCGCGCCCGGCAATCACCCGCAGACCGGTGGATGGGGAAATTGGGGTGAGGAGTCGCTCTTCCAGTGTGAGCGAGCGAGACTCACCGGCTGAATTCTCGCCTTCGAAATCGTCAAGCGTCGCTTTGGCGGTCATGATTCGTCGGGATTCGTCTCGTCTGTGTCTTTCCCAGCCGTTCGCTCGTGCCGGGCGTTGTATCGCTCGAGTTCTCGGCCGATGCACTCCAGCGCCGTGACGGCGCGTTCGATGAGCTGATACGTGGCCCGCGAGAGTCGGATATTCTCCATCAGATGTCCTCCTCTGGCTCGACGAGGTCGTTACTCTCAGCGACGAGTGCCTGAACAGCTGAGGCAGGGTCGTTCTCGACCGGAAGTGTTCGATGGTCAAGCGGGGCGGGATACGCCCGGTCCCCCTGCGCACAAAGTATGATCAACCACTCTTCGCTCCCTTCGGCGAGGACGACGTAGTGGTCGATATCCCGACGTTGGAAGACTGTCCGATCTGTCCGGCTCACCGCACTCCAATTCGCCGGCAGTGACGATGACGGCGTCCCACCATCTGGCGTGAGTGCTCGGGACTCTTCGAATTCGTCGAGTGCCGCCTCGATATCCTCCCCGGTGAGGTGCCAGCAGTCGGCCGGGCCATCACACACCAGCTGACTGACTACGTCGTTGCGGAACTGGATGTAGTGTTGCTGGGCGACGGTTTCGTTGTCGGTGTAATCGAGGAGGAGCGCACAGGCGAGCTGTGCCGGTCCGCTTCCCGTATAGCCCCAGTCGAATCCCGCCGGGCTATGCCGCACGAGACCGAGACTTCGATTTGGGGAGAGGCGTTCGTGTGCGGTGAGGTTCAGGACCACTGGCGTTCCATCGACACGCATTCCGACGTACTCAACGCAGTCTGCACTCGCCTGCCATCGCTCACTCGCATCCTGTACGACTGCTCGTGGATCGGTAGTCGATTTCATCTCCATCGGTTGTATGCGGGCGTTCGGATTCCCCGCGCCCCTGCCGGGGGTCGAAAAACCACCACCGGCTATTAGCCCCTCAGCCTCGCTTCAAAGTTAGAATTCAGACTATTATAGTTCAGACTATAACAATTCATCAGACAATCAATCGATAGAGGCAAGTGGCTCTGTTGAAATCCTCAGTTATTGACGGTTTGTTGGGGCCGTGCTGAATACAGAACGCGTATCTCGGACGGATACTTACGGAATATAATTTCAATCAGAGTGCTCATTCCTGCGGACACATTCTGCAGAGTGGGTGGTTAGCCGAGTGTGACCTGATCAGACTCGGATTGCCTGAACTATATTCCCCAGACGACTCTATATCAAATCGAACGATGGACGCACGACGAATCGACCACATCCACCTCCGCATTCCGGAGGATGAGATAGAGCATGCAATCGAATTCTATCAGGGTCACCTCGGATTGGCACTCGAAGGATTCGACGAGTACAAAGAAGGAGAATCGCCGATTTTTCACTTCCGGCTCACAGCAGACACGATTATCCACATCAGACCGACCGAAGAGTTCGTCCACCCCGAGCGGGAGAATTTCGACCACCTCGCAATTATTCTGAACGAGGACATCACGGATGTCAAACAGGAGCTTGAGGACGCTGGTGTCATCATCGAGAGAGAAGGAACACCCGACGGTGCGACAGGTGAAGCCCCAGCAATCTACGTTCGGGACCCATTCGGCTACCTCATCGAACTCAAAGAACCTGTCTCCGAGACGGTCTAATCTCACACAATAACCGACAGAACACATCCTCTCACATATGGGACGCCTCATCGACGGCCACTGGAAGACGACTGACGAACTGACCGAGAACGACCAGAACCGACGCGGCGACTCGTTCCGGGAGCGAATCGCTTCCGACTCCCGATATCCTCCGGAATCGGCCCGCTATCACCTGTACATCGCCCGAGCCTGTCCATGGGCTCACGGCGCCGCGCTGGTTCGAAAACTGCTCGGACTCGAAGACGTCATCTCGATGGATATCGTCGACCCGTTCCGAGGGAGTGAGGGCTGGCAATTCAGGCCAGACAAACCCGGTTGTACACCGGATACGCTGCATGGCTTGGACTACCTCCACGAAGTGTACACGGCAGCCGACTCGACGTACACTGGTGGCGTCACCACGCCAGTCCTTTGGGACCGGGAGGAAGAGACCATCGTCAACAACGAATCCATCGAGATCATCGAGATGCTCGCGACGGCCTTTGCCGACCACAGCGACGAGTACGACCTATATCCGGCGGGCGAACGTGACCGCATCGATGCGGTCGTCGAGGAGCTGTACGAACCGATTCTCCAAGGAGTGTACACGGCTGGCTTTGCAGACTCACAGGAGACCTACGAGCAGGCGGTCAAGACCATGTTCGCCGCCCTTGGCCACTGGGAAGACGTTCTCGGCGACCAGCGATTCCTCGTCGGCGATTCCCTGAGTATCGCCGACCTCCGCTTCTTCCCCGCCCTTGTCCGGTTCGACCCAGTTTATTATACACATTTCAAATGCAACGTCCGCAGACTCGTCGACTATCCTAACCTGTGGGGATACACCCGTGACATCTACCAACACGACGGTGTCTCGGAGACGGTCAACGTAGACCATATCAAGAAACATTACTACCGGAGTCACACGGATATCAACCCGACCGGTTTCGTCCCAGTCGGCCCTGATATCGATTTCACGGCACCTCACAATCGTGAATAAAGACACACAACTGCGTCATAGCCTGCGCGGACAGCGCTATTTGAGCATATGCGGCCATGCATGACAAAATCTTACATGAGTGACTGTCGAATAGCTAGTATGGTTCCAGAGTCCGATGAGGATATCGATGAAAACCTCCGAGAGGTGCGCGAACTCACACCGACAGCGTGTGCAGGTGTCCAATCGCTCGATCAGTTCGGTACCAAGTGGCGGCTTCGAATTCTCTACAACCTGTTCGATAGCGACCATCGATTCAATGAGCTGAAACGATCCTCTGGGGCGAGTTCGTACACGCTTTCGCGGGTCCTCGAATCACTTGAAGAAGACGGTATTGTCGACCGTCACGTCGAGCCAGGGCCGCCCGTTGAAACACATTACAGCCTGACCGAGAAGGGCGAGGCACTTGGCCCAGTTTTTGATGCAATCGACGAGTGGAGTACAGAGTGGGTTGGCGAGACGGACGATGAGCCGACGGAGACGCCCGGCGTTTGAGTTACTCCTCTAGAGCGTGGACGGCGGCCGCAAGTCGTCCGAGGCCACCCTGATTGGCAACTACCTTCACCGTCTCTGCGAGTTCTTGCTCCGAAACGCCTTGTGCTCGGGCAACAGCAGCGAGGTTTTTTACGCCAGATGTGTTTCCATCAGCGGCATCAAGTGCAAGCGTGATGAGAGTCTTCGTCTGTGCAGACAGCGCGTTGTCTGCGCCGGCGTTTCGTGCGATTGCAGCCACGTGGTCTGCGAACTCGGGGTCGTGAGCACGAAGCGTCTTCAGGAAGTCCGGTTCAATGTCAGTATCCGCAAACAAGCCATCGAATGCTGGAGTTGCATTGTCTGAAGTCATGTTAGATTGAGTAGGGTCTGTGGTTACAGGGAGTATGGCCACGTCGCGGTACCGAGTGCCAGCACGATGAATGCGCTCCCGAGCAACGCGAGATTGACCATGAATTGCGTTTTCTCCTGGCTCCGCTCCTCAGGGTCCTTGATGCGCCAGAATGCGTGCATCGCGGGGGTGACACCGGCGAAGAATGCAACGACTCCGACGCTGGCGACCACTGGATATACCCCGAGTAGTATCCCGAGTCCGCCCAGGATGAGCAGCACGAAAGATGCGGGGACGGCGATACCTGCTAACGGAACCCCTGCCGAGCGAGCATACTCGATATTGGATCCAGCATCGAGCATGTTACTGATGCCGAGATACGTAAAGACGCCGCCGAGCAGTACTCGGCCGATGAGCAAGAGCTCGGCAGCAGGAGACGTTTCAATTACCATCGCTTCGATACCTCGTGAGAATTTTCGTTCGGTTTCTGTTGTCAGTGACGTTCATCGCGACATCCCAGGATATGCTCCGCGTAGATATGTAGTTTATCTAATATGAATGTGACTAAGTGTGGTTCGTATAACTACCTCAAGTTGGAGTTGCTGAAAGAGCTCTATTGCTTAGGCTTTACCTGGTACCTATATTATCATTTAATCACGAACACCAATTCTGCTTCACAGTCTGAATTGGCAGGCGACAATCTGCTGGATGCAACCTCTGTATCTACCAATTAGAGTGATTGGTCGATGTTATGAGTGAAACAGGCGATGGTGAGTTCCCGAAACTGCTTCCACCAGTACTGTGAGCGGACGAATGCGCCGTATTTCCGTTTGAGGCGGGAGTTTACCGTCTCGTTCTGACTGCGCTGACCGTAGAGATCAGCATCCAGCCGAGCATTCCACGCCTTGTGAAGTGACGAGAACTCTCGATGTTTGATAAGCGGGCGAAGATTCGCCTCACGGGCTAACGCCCGAATCTTCTGGTCGTCGTATCCCTTGTCACCGAGGAGAATCGCAACCTCACCGGCGTTCCGCTTGATGAGTGACGGCGCGATTTTCGAGTCGTGTTTTCTGGTCGTTGTCACGTGGAGATCAAAGATAGCATTCGCTCTCGTGTCCACGAGAAGTGTGACTTTCAACTGCTGAATCGTCAGCTTCGTTCGCTTCGTGTAGTGTTTCGAGGCGTGACTACGGTCGAAACCGGATGCATCGATACCGACGACACCGTTGGTCGGAAGGAGTGTGACCGAGAGGTTGAGCAGGACGCGCCATACGGCCATATCGAGCCGGTCGAACGCTTTGCACAACGTCGAAGGAGATGGGAGTTCCTCAAGATCAAGGGCGCTCCGAATCCGAGGCATTTCGATAAGTTCGTCAAGAAGCGTCCGGTACGTCGTATTCTTCCGCACCTTGGGACAGAGCAAGACGATGTGCTGGTGGAGTGTGTAGCGCCGTTTAGAGAACTTCGACGAGTAGCGGACAACAGCTCGTCGAGCCAAGTGATACGCCTGCTCAACGAACCGAAGCAACTGCGACTTTGGGAGGGCCTCCATCCGGTCAGACTACCGGGCGAACCTGTAACTCTCTGAGGATTTCAACAGAGCCAGGCAAGTCTATTCTTCGAAGAGACAGCGAGCGGCTGCATCGTCGCCAGCGAGGGTCTGCTGATCCTCGTCCGTGTCAGCGAAGAGTGTTGACTGATCTCCCTCGGATGTTTGCTCAACTTCGGGTCGATCGTCGACGCCGAACTCACTCGCCTCGGGCTGATCAAGACGCGAACCCCGGTCACGATGATCCACGTCAGCGCCGAAGTCCTCAAGCGAGGTCTCGACGCTTGTTTCGGTTACTTCGAGTTGGCCATCGTCACCGAATGCGGTCTGTCGTTGAATCTCGATCTCTGGTCGATCGCTCATCTGGATTGAGCCTCCACCCACCGAGGCTCCGACAGACACCTCCGGGCGTTGGGTCAATCGTCTTGTGCGCGGATTTCGCTGGCCCGATCTTTGAGCCGGCGAAGAATCGGGATCCGTTGCTGATTCGCGTTCTCGTAGGCGACACAGGCTCGCAGCGTCTCCATATCGTTGATCGTCACGATACCCGCGTTGATGAGCCGCGTATTCGGGGGTTCGAGCCGTTGTTCTGGTGAAAGCTCGCTCACGTCAGTCGATTGACCGTCAGGATTGCTCACTGATGATCGCCTCCGCTACTGCTGAGGCGACAAAAAACAGCCCCCGCCGTTACTCGTCTTCTTCCTCGGGTTGGATCTGGCGAGCGTCCTCAGCGAGATCGTGGATGTACTCCCGAAGAATCTCCATGTCCTCGCGAGCGTCTTCGAGAGTCTTGCCTTTCGCTTTGGCCACGATTTTGTCCTGATCGCGGGTGCCCGTCCCGCGAGTAAGCTTCACGGTGAGGGAGACGCCGACGTCACTTCGTTCGACGTACTCCGTTCGTGTCGTCTGTTCGCTCGATTCAGCCGATTCGCCATCCGCTCGAGATGGTTGGGTATGTTCTGACATGGATTTCTTTCGGTGATTAGTTCAGATGGATGGTGCGACCGGCTCGCCGGGTGTTTCGTGAAGGACTGCGTCGATCTCGGGTCCCGTGAGTCGCCAGCGTTCACCAGACCCAGCGCAGTCCAGCTGGCTCACGACCTCGGTTTTGAATGCCTGGTAGTGGTCGAGGGCGAACGCCTCATCTCCCGTGTAGTCGAGGAGGAGTGCGAGCGCGAGTTGCGCCGGACCACTACCACTATATCCCCATTCGAATCCCGAGGGACTGTGATTCACCAGCGCGAGACTCCGCTCTGGTGTGAGCCGTTCTTGGCCGGGACGTTTCTCAACGATAGCCTGCCCGCTCTGCCGATACCCGACGTAGGCGATGTCGCAGTCGCTCGCTGGGCATGTCTGTTCAATCGAGTGTGTGTCGCTAGGTCTACTCATCGGTCTGTTCGGGAGCTACTCGTTCGAGCACCCCCCGCACCCCTCAGGGGGCGAAAAACAGCCACAGGAACTGCTTTCCCCTACGCGAGATGGGAGACATCGGCTGGTTCGTCGACATCGTCGAACTCGCCTTGTTCGACCGGCTGCCAGTCATCGCCGGGTGCTGGACTCCACCAGTCGACCTTGTAGGCACTCGGTGCGCCGAGGATCTTCACCCGTGCCGACCCATCGGGTAGATCGCGACGGAGCTTTTCGTCGACGTGGAGGTTCCACGTTGAGTGGGTGTCGAAGCAGGCGAGGACGGCCTCCTCGTAGCCGCGTGTCTCTCGGGATTCTTGGAGTTCGACCTGTGTGTTGCAGTTCTTGCAGAACACACCTTCGAAGGGAATGTGACTGAATACCTCGTGCCCGCAGACTGGACACCAGAGGAACTCGAACAGTGCTTCACTGTGACGGTCGATAATTTCCAGAC
The DNA here is from genome assembly GCF_025457605.1 of Haloarcula laminariae. NCBI lineage: Archaea > Methanobacteriati > Methanobacteriota > Halobacteria > Halobacteriales > Haloarculaceae > Haloarcula > Haloarcula laminariae. The sequence goes on from NZ_JAMZFY010000003.1 coordinate 99,570, forward strand.
CCATATTTGAACTTGGCCCGATCGAAACGGGCCACCCCTCTCGGCCCGAAAAATACAAATGTCTCTTGCTAATGATTGGTTGAAATCAGCGATTCTTCAGCCGCGTATTTTGATTTAGTCCGGCCAGTCAGTGCCCTATTGTTATTCAGATGTCAACCAAATACTTAAAAGGCGAACGCGGCTAGTAACAGATATGCCTCCTCAACTCACCATAACGATTGAAGCTCCTAATGGAAAGAGTGACGAGTTCTCCTTTGACCAATCTACTAAAGTCAGCGAGTCTGCTGAGAAAGCTGCCGACGAGTTTGGCATCCAGAACACGAATAATCCAACACTTGCTCGGATTACCGATGAAGGTCAGGAAGAACTCAAGCCAAACCGGACGCTGGTGAGCTACGACCTTGATGGCGAAACCGTGATCTGGACGGACCGAGGAAAAGGCGCCGGAAGATGAAGCGACGGGTGAGTGAGCAGCTCATCCGGGACGAGCTGGAGGGTATCAATCATCGTGCCGATCAGTTAGGCTGGGAAGTTGACGCAGATCTTGATGACCTTGTTATCACGACTCGCATGACGGCTAGCGATGATGAGGAATATATTATTGAATTCGAATGTAGTAATTATGATCAGGCTCCTCCGTATGTTGAACTCATACATCCAAATACCGGTGAGCGAGGGGTTCCAAAGGCTTACTTCGACGACCGTGGAGCAGGTCAGGCCCTCCTTCTCAAACAAACACCGGCACTTTGCCACGGATTCAATCGGAAGATGTACCTGGATGTCGATACGCACCACGATGAATGGAATCGCCATTCCATTGCCCGCTGGAAAGATGAGGCCGGCAGCTATACTACCTTAACGCGTATTCTCATGCTTATTGATAAGCGGATTACGAACGACCATTACCAGGGGCGCCTCTCAGAATGACTTGGATCCCCTCGTACTACTGTTGGTGATTTAATGATACAAATAACTCGTCGTATACAAGATTTCATAGCGAAGTTCCGTAGAAACGAGGAGTCACAAGAATTTGATGAGGGAGCAGGAATAGAACAGCAGTATCCTTCTGTGGTAGTTCCAGCTAGAGTCTGTGAAACCACTTGTGAAGCGCTTCGAAGCCACGCTCCGGTCGGCCAGAGCCATGAGGGTGTTGCGTATTGGGCGGGCGTCACGCTTGAGGACATTCCTGTTACATTCGTCACAACGTGTATTGTTCCTGAAGCTGAGACTGGACCTGGCCATTTCGAGGTCTCCACAGGAGCAAATGCAAGAGTAACACGGGCGGTACACGACAATGACATTGCTGTACTTGGTACAGTACACAGTCATCCGGGTGCTGGGACACACCATTCAGGAGTGGACGATGATGAGGCGTTCACTGTTTATGATGGGTATTATTCGGTAATCGTTCCGGACTATGGCACTGAGGGTATGCTCCCACTCACGAAGTGTGGTGTTCATCGATATGAAGCAGGCACAGAAACATTCCGTAAATTGAATGACACCGAGATCTCTTCGACGTTCACTACTCCGACTGCACCGCTTAAAATAGATACTCGATAATGACCTTACAACCTCCAGATCCGAGTGCCCTTCCTATCTCAGAAACGGGATTTTACGAGAAGCGAGATGACCGGACAAATCTTGTCACGAATTCAGACCACTATCAAGACGCGCCAATTTTGCTCGCGATTGAGCAAGACAAGGCGACGAATGTTTCTGGGCAAGTAATGGCTCTTACCTCTGCTGTTCTTGCGAGTCGATTCAACCGGAACGTTGATCTCGCGTATCCAGATATTCCACTAGAAAGCCTGGTTTCACACCCGTTACTCCCTGAGAGACTCCGTACGAGAGCAGTTACTGAGATGGAACTGGGTGATCCTTTTGGGGAGTTCACGGGGGTTGATCGAGAAGAGATTGCAGATAGTGACACCGACTATTCTTGTGCCCTGACCATCGGGAACCCTTCCGTTCAAGCGGAAAAAATAATACGTATTGATAGCTGTGGGTGGGCCGCACGCATCACACGAAATGAACAAATTCGAGGTTTCAATGAGACTTCACCAAATCCTATTGGCCCTGCTGCTGCCGCCTGCTTCGGCATCGCTGAACTCTTCAAGTCTCTGATTGGCTGCCCTCCCGAACAACAACCAGGGAATTTCACATTTGATGCGCTCACATTGCGGGTGGAACCGGGCGAATTGCATACCACCGCACCTGCCTTTCCAGATGATATTGAACTAGGTACCGTTGAGCTGGTTGGCGTCGGGTCAATCGGTTCCTCACTTTTGTATATGCTCCCTATGCTCCCTATTGAGGGCACATTCACGCTCACTGATCCAGATGTTGTTGAATACTCGAACCTCAATCGATCACCGATTTTCAATGTGAAAGATGCTGCTGAGGAACGGAATAAAACTCTCGCTGGGGAACGTTTCATATGCGACAGTGTTGACGTTCGAACCTTTTCAGAGCGGTATGGCGCGTCTAGGGCACAGGATGATGTTGTCCCGGATATCGTTCTCCCAGAAGTTGATAGCGATCAGGCGAGGGCGGATATACAATACAGTCGGCCCCCGCTAATGCTCGAAACCACAACAAACGAATCCTCCGTAAACGTGGCACGGCACATTCCGATCGTGGATGCCTGTCTCCTGTGCCACTTTCCCCCCGGCGAAAGTTCATATACTCCTGCCTGCGCTACCCTGGATAACGGTTCAATTCCAGATCCGGATGAGGAGGAAGAAGGCCCAGATGCGGCTCTCCCCTTTGTGTCCACCTTGGCTGGAATTTTGCTTGCCGGCGAGCTAGTAAAAACGAATATTGAAGAATATCCATTTTCCCCCTCGTTTGTTGAAATTGAAACATTCACTAACTTCTCTACCCGTATGCCTCGATATGACAAACAGCATAATGATGAGTGTCCATTCTGTTCATACTGTGACGATACTCAATATCGCCGATTGATTCAAAACACCAAATTTGAGGATTTGATAGATCTTATTGACCGAGACTGACTTTTATGGGTATATTGATAACTTAGCGCTCAGCGCCATAGACAAGCTGTGACGGGGATTCATACCCACAGCTCCGACACTCGAACCAACGCTGAACCTTCGCGCCGTCAGCCGTTTTTCCGCCGATTGCCACATCGCTGTTCGGACACTCGGGACAACTCAGTTCGGGCGCTGGCCGTTCCCGGAGCTCGTCACGGAACGATTTCGCGTCCTTCGTCTCGTACCCCCGCGACCACACCGGGTAGCCGTCGACGAGGATTGCGCCACGCCACTTGTAGCGGTATGAATCCGGTGCTCGGTGTAAGACCGCCCGAGCGCCGGTCTCGGTATTCCGGTATGCGAGTGTGGGCGTGCGGCTCTCGCGCTTCCAATTTGTGATCCGGGACATCTGTTAGAAGTGGACGTCGGCGGGCACGATCCAGAGCTCCTCGCTCTCCTCCAGCACTCGATCCAGCTGCTCACGGTGACGGATACCGTTCGCATATTCGTTGTACAAGAAGATCGTTGGCCCGTCGTAGGCGCCAACCTGGTGGAAGGCGTGCCGAGCGAGATCTTCGTCGCGCATGATCTCCTCATCGGAAAGTTCGTCAAGTGCCTCCCTCACCCGGTCGAGGTTGCGCTCGAACTCTTCTTTCGTCGCCTCCCAGCCACGCTCAAGCAGGTCTTGGCCGTCATCGGAGTCGACGGGGGCTGCAGTCGGCAACTCACCCCATCGCGCCTTCCCCGCAACGGACGTGTCCTCCTCATCAAAACAGACGTAGTAATCGAAGACGGCGCCAGCGTGTGGGTCCGCGCCGACCAGGCGGTCGAACACCGTCTTTCCGGTGGATAGTGCTTCGTCTTCTGTCGATGCTTCTACCAGAGCGTAAATCACCATGTGCATCTCGAACACCTCGAAGCGCCGACGCACCGGGAGTCGTTGCTCGCTCCTGCTGCGCCGGCACCCATCGCCGGCGCTCGAAAAACCTGATCTAGCGGTCGATTCTTAGGACTCGTTCGCTCGGTCGACTGTGATGGTTAGATCGCCCGACGCGTAGTCGGCCTCGAAGTCGACGGTGAACGCATCCGAGTCGTACGCGGCGTGGTAGGCACGGTGTCGTTCGAGTGACCCCGTCGCCTTGAAGTGGAAGAACGCAGCTGAGGTGTAGGGTTTGCTCTGGGTCTCGACCTGCGTCTCGACAGAGGCCGGGAGCGCGATTTGTGGTGTGTCCGTGTCGATACTCGCAGCGAACGCCTTCGCTTCCTCGACGGTCGCCTGCGAATGTGCGGGCGTCTCGCCGGTTAGCACGTTTACCGGCGTCTCGGTATCGTTGGTGAACAGGACATCGTGGAAGGTGCGTGTCCCGAGGACTGCGTCGGGATCTAACTCGCAATCGTGGAATGGGTCGTCGTCTGGTTTCTCGGGCATCAAATCACGAGCCTACGGTGGGGCTCAGTCCTTTCTGCCCCAGAAAAACCACCATCTGCTTCGACGCAAATCGCCCTACGAGCGGCTGAGTGTCGCGTCCGGAGACGGTGCTTCACCGCTCGGGATGCGCAACTCTTGGCGCTTCCCGATCCACTCGCCGAGCTTCTGCTTGAGGTACTGGCGAGCCGTCGACTGGGTGAACACACCCTTGTCGACCATATCGCCAATGACGTCTTTCAGTGCCCGGAACTGCCCCTTCAGATGTCCGTCGCCGACCGGCTCGCCGTCGTGCCACCGAACGGTCGCGAGCGCGCCGTTCCCGACCGTCTCGCCGTGGTCGATTGTCTCCGAGTCGTACTGCAGGCCGAACCACAGCGTCCGGTAGGCGGTCACCTCGAAGGTGGGTGACACCACGAAGAACGCCTCGTGGTGGAGATAGTCGAGATGGTCCGCGACGATCTCGTCGAGGGTAAGCCCGGTGGCGCGGGGCTTCGGCTCGACGACCGTCGACGGGCGGTCTTCGCCGGCGAGGTAGCCGTCGACGGCATCTGCCTCGAGGCCATCGGCCAGTTCCGCCAGCAGCTGTTTCGCCCACTTGGAGTCGGTGTCGTCGCCACCGAACGGGGTTTCAGCCGAGATTCGGTGCTTGAGCTTCAGGTTGGCTGCGCCCCAATGAGAGTAGTGGAGCGTGTACTGTCCGTCAGTTCGTTCGTACGCAACGAGTGCGCGGTGGCCCATTGAACAATCACCTCGTAGGACGACCCACGACTGGATCGCCTCGCACCCCTCCCGGGGGACGAACAACGCTACCAGTAGTTGCTAGCGAGGCTTCTTTATTCGGGATGAGTACTGATATTGGGGCGGCTAAATCGGTAAGTGGAGGCCACGCACATACCCGAGGACGAGACTTCAGGAGTTTCTTCCCAAAATCGAACGTGTTAGTCAGCTTGTGGCTCGTTGTTTACGACGGTATTCAAATCCACCTATCACGCCCGCGAGAGCGACGACCCCGACCCAAGACAGAATATACAGAGCGAATGGTGTCGGAACAGCAGACGGTGGACGAACTGGGCCTGCCAGCCACGAGCCGAGCCCTGAAAGGAGTAGGAATACACCGACGATGATAGCGGGTGATATGACCTTCTCACCGACGTAAAACAGAGCGGGAATGAATCCAAGGAGGAACATCCCGAGAAGGATGTACGCTCCGTTAAGTGGTTTAGCCATAAGCATATCCCACAAGTCATCAAACCAACTGTTCCATAGAAACACAACCAGAGCAGTGTGGGCCACCCCACCGACTAACCCACCGATAATTGAAGATTTCGTGTAAATCGACTGCTCTGAGGTACGTGCCATGCTCCTCAATTGACCATCGTGGTGCATAAAACAGCGTTTGGGTCAAAATTAACTTTGACAGGAGAGGGTATTCCGCTTATCTGTTCCAGACCCACAGAAGGACGACCAGTCCAAGGACGAATAACCCGCCGAGGAGAAATTCCAATCCGGGGAATGATAGTAGTTCCAGAAGCGTCAGGTCGTCACTTGCACCACCGGGCTGGCCAAACGCTTGGAAGGCAAACAGTAGAGTCGAGATGACAAAGAGAAGTCCAGTAGCCCCTACAAGCCGTTTGAGAAGGTCACGGAAGCCAGTCTTACGTTCTTCGGTGCCTACGAACATGACGACGGGGTCATCGGCGGGCGCGTACACGTTCATCTCCTTTCCTTTCTCGGAATACCGTGTGCCGGCTACCTGAATCACGCCAACGTCTTCGAGGTTATCGAGATGATAGGAGACGTTCTGAAGGGACATATCAAGTCGGTCAGCAAGTACTGATGGAGGAGCCGGCTCATCATAAATCGCAGTCAGGATACGCCGGGACGTATCCGATGAAAGAGCCTCAAACACGTCCGCTGAACCATCGTCGCCAACACCGAGAACCTGTATCTCGCCTTCTTGCTCGCCCGTCACGTCACCGGTGGAGGGCAGTAAAGACATACCACCCTACTTGGTTCGCCCCAATATAAAACATGGATTCCCACCGCTCTGGGTGACCAATACGCATTCTGTACTGACCGGCTGTTCCAGCTCTCGTCATGGACAAAGAAACCGTATCGGCAACTACTGCTACTCGTCGATCGGGTCGGGGGAACTGAGGTCCGCGTACAGTACCTCACCGTCGCGGACGACGTACCGTTTCGCCAGCACGGGAAATCGGCACTTGGTAAATCCGGCTGTCTGAATGTCGAATTCTTCGTTCGGTTCGAGATACTCCGCAAGCGACCGGAGGAACTCGTGGGTGACGATGCCACCGTCGTAGTCAGGAAGTCCGTTCTCACGAGCCTCGTACACTTCGAAGCTGTCGTAGCCCCAGATGATCAGTTCGCCGTCGTCGTCCACCTCCCAGTTGAGCGTCCCGAAGCAGTGGCTCTCACAGAGCTCGCGGACTGCCTGTGGATCCGATACGAGCGCGCCGGTCGATGTCGTTGCGGCTTGGAGTGTTGCCATGGATTGTTCTCGGGAGCTGTCTCGCGCCCCCGCACCCCTTCAGGGGGCGAGCAACTGCTCACGCTGTGACGGCCACATGACGTTTCGCTGCCGACGCGTCGAGCTATCAGGATTCTCTGTTGACGTCACCGTCCCTCGTCGTATTCGGTTGGGTGAGAAAATCTACCTGCTCGAGGAGCGTCGTCGCGGTGCTAATTCGCTCTTGATCAGCGGGCTCCAATTGGCCGCTGTCGATACTGGTGAGGCTACTGAGCGCGCGGTGGAGTCGATAGCCGGGGGTGTCTCGTGGGTCCATGTGTGCGCCTCCGCCAATTTACGGCGCGAAAAAACACCGGCGGGCAGTCAGCGGGGCGGTTCGGGAGTGATCACGAACTGACCTCCAGTTAACCAACAGAACGAATCGATATCAGGATTCGTTGGTTAAACTGACGCCGTCTCTACTGACTGGCTTCGGGTTCGGGCCCATAGCGGGGTGTCCCGCATCGCTGACACTCCCACATGGGCTGCCCGGTCCACTCGTCATCGTGGACGGTCTCGAATTCGCGAAATCGATGCTTAGTCTCCCGACCACACTCCCGACACTCGAGGTGAGTTATGTTTGGACGCTCACGTAGTGGCTGTTCGGTATCGGTCTTGTCAACGGATTCCTGGAGCGCAATCGCTGGCACCAGCCAGAGGTCGTCGTCTGCGCCCTCACGTAGGCTTGCAAGACGATCTTCGGAGTGAACCTCGCTCCCGGCTTCGTCGTAGAGAAACGCCGCGTGCTCGCCGTCGTGACGGGACTGCGTCGTCTCTGTCCACGGTGTCCGGTTGCGAGCAGCCGCGAGCAGCTGATTACCACATTCAGACGTGACCCGTGTCGCCGAGGGGAGTGAGGGCCACTGATCGACAAGCTGTGGGGCCGGTTCCTCGTCGAGATCGTAGATTAGCTTGCAGTCATCGACTACTGGGTCATCATCTCCCTTCGCGAGGAGGGTGGCCGCAGCAGATCCCTTCCCGACGGCGCCGTAGAACGTCGACGCCTCAACGAGTAGCTGGATGACGTGGAGGAGAGTCCGTTCGGCATTCGATGTGTCCTGATCATCGGCTGCTTCGAGATGGTTCGTGAGACAGAACCGGCACTTCGACTGGCCGGTGAGGATCGACGCTCCACAGGAAGCGCACTCGGTCTCATCTGCTGTCGGGTCGTCTGGATAGTCCGTGTCGACGCCACCAGAGCGCTGCCGCCGGGGCTCGCCACTACTACTGGCGAGTTGATCGTCGGGAACGTGGGTCGCTTCGCCGAGCGGTCGGAGGGCTTCGTAGTCGGCGTACTGGTCGGTCATAGAATGATCTGGCCGTATCATGCTTCGTCTTCGGATTTAAACAATGACTCTCACATCAATCAGACAACAAAACACAACCGAAAATCAACAGTGTGGGCGTTAGACAGCCAGTTCGTCCAGCGCGTCGCGGTGGGTCCGCACGGTGACCACCGAGACGTTCGCAACGTCAGCGACGTTCGACTGGGTGAGCCACCGTCCGTCTTCGCGTCCGGCCTTGTACAGACAGGCTGCGGCGAACCCAGATGGCCGAACCCCCGTGGTTGCTCCGGTCGATTCGGATGCTTCCGCCAACTGCCGAGCCCGCTGCCGGATCTGATCGGAGACGTCGAGCTCCGATGCCAACCGCGGAACGAACGCACTCGGCGTCACGGGTTTGGCTGGCAAGCCAAGTTCCGTATTCAGCGTCGTGTATGCGTTCGTCACCCGCGATTGCTCGACGCGCGCCGATTCGGTGATGTCGTCGAGCGTTCGCGGCCGCCCGTTACACCGACACGCCCCGTAGACACTCGCGGCGGCCATCGCCTCGATCGACCGACCCTGCAGGAGGTCCTCGTTCTGAGCGCTGCGGAAGAGCTGGCAGGCCTGGTCACGAAGCGTCTCGGACAGTTCGAGGGCACTACTGATCCGGCGAACTTCACTGAGTCCGTGTGCAAGGTTGCGTTCAGCTTTCGACTGAAACCGCCCACGCGTCTGTTCACGGCGCATTCGGAACAGCCGGCGTCGCTTCTGTCCTGAGAGTTCGTTCCCGTTCGCATCGGTCCCGCGGCCGATCTCCGTCGACAACCCACGATCGTGCCGCGCCGCGGTCAACGGAGCGCCCGTGCGCTCCCGTTCGTCTTCGTCGAATGCCCGCCACTCTGGCCCGTGGTCGATCCGCTGCTCGTCGATGACGAGGCCACAGTCCTCGCAGACGGTCTCGACTGTGTTGGTGGTGACCCGGCCGTCGCACTCGGGGCATTGGTTCGCGCTCGACTCCGTCTGGACGTCCTCGTCGAAGTCAGTTTCGTAGATGTCTCTAATTGCCATCGTTCTCACCGTGTTCAAGGAACTCGCCAGTACAGCGAGCCCCTCGCCCATTGAGGGGCCGACAGAAACCGATGGTATCGGTACTCCAGTCAACTAGAACACAATCCAGCTGATGATCTACATGTAATGGTAGTAATGGATGTCCAGACTGGTGTTTTGAGCTTCGGCCTCAGCTAAGATGTTCCCAACGGCATCTGAAATTCCGATTGTAACCGGAAGCTTCGTGCAGAAATCCGAAGTGTTCCAGTCCAGTTTCGTGAACGCCAGCATTTCTCGGCACAGCTTCTGTGGCGATGAATCACTGACCTCCGGATCCGGCTTGACCACGATCGGCTCAGGGATGTTCGATGCTGGATACGTCGACAACGCCGGGATGTATCCCTTCGTGTACAGGTAGTGCTCCTCGTTGTTCGGTGCGGAGACCATTGTGCCTCGAAGCGCTGGATAAATCCCGGAACTCAAAGCCCGGACTGGGTGCCGCTCTCGGACCGTGACGAAGTCCATCAACTCGATGTTCCCAGCACCTTTGATGAAGCCCTCTCGCTCCTCTTCCCAGAACTCCGACCGCTTGTGAAGCACCAGTCGTCGCGGCTCAGTCTTCTTGTGACTGCGGTAGTGCCTGAGAATCTTCTTGACCAGTTGCTCGGCATCGTCTTCCGCGAGATGGTTGTTCCCTGGGCCGTGTTTTTCTCCTTCGACGGGGTCACCTCGAAGGATGAAGTTCTCCCCGGTCTCCAGGAAGACTTGAGCCATAGCTGTCCGTGTCCGGGACTGGTCTCCGCCTCGCTCTTTGTAGAAGGATATCCCGGCGAAGCACGTCCCGTCCTCCAGCTCTGTTAGTTTCCAGGGATGCCCTCGCTGCGCCTTGTACAGTGTTCCAACCGCGATGTTCCATGCAATCTCAGATTTATCTTGGACGTCCTCACCGCGGAGGGTCTTCGGCTGCATCAGTTGGGTCGGCACCCCGACTTCCATCCCCAGCAACTTGATTCGGTTATGGAAGTCGCTGGTCTCTGACTGCATCCGGGCATGGTCCTGGTGGGATGGAGTGCATGCGTCCCACATTGCTTCGGGAATCGCGATGAACACGACGTCAGGCGGCGTCTCCTTAGCGTACAGGACTTCGAGGTTGATCTTGATGATCTCGACCGCTTCTTCCAACCGGTCTTTCCGGCTGCGGATTTGGTTCAGGTCCCGGATCTCGCCTCGAGTAATCGTCTGCCGCCACCGCTTCTGCGTATTGAACGTAAAGTTCAGCGACGATCGCTCGCCGAGGCCAGGGAACGGTGGTTTCCACCGCTTCGACTTGTCTTCGTCGGCGGTGATCGCCAGCTCCATGTCCTTGAACAGTTTCTCGATTGCGCCGAGAGACCGTCCAGATCCGATGTATCCGATGTTGATGACCTGGTGTTCGGATTTGCCGGACGGTGTTCTCGGGCCGTACTCCATTAGCCCGACTCGGGGGTCGATGGCTTCCTCGCCGTTGGCAAACATCAAGCCTGGTTCGTCAAGGACTTCGGCTGTGAACTCGTTCATTGGAACTCTCCTAGCCACTTGTTCTGCATGGTGTCGTCCCGTTCGTCGGTGTCTCTGGGCGGTCTTTTGTTGACTTCGAGCATCACGGGTTCTGTCCCGATATCCAGCTCGTCCTGTTTGGGGCCGCCATAGTCCAGGATTTTCCACCAGTGGTTGATCCGGCTACGTGTTTTCCGGTTGTTCCCGTGTCGGCTGGGGCTGAACCTGTCGTGTAACGGCTTGGCTTGTTCTCCAGTGATTCGGTTCTCTTTCCCGTTGGAGGTGAACAGAATAGCTGGTTTCAGGGTCAGGAAGTACTGTCCCGAGTATTCGAGGATGCCAATACGAAGTGAGTGGTGCCGGAAGAACGGGGAGTCTCCGTCACCGAAGTACCTAGAGACCTGTCGTCCCTCTTCTTTCCGGACCTCCGCTTCAGGATCTTCGTGTGGGAAGTAGAGGTGGTAGTCGCTACGGTAGTTTATCGCGATGCAGCCACGGTCTTCACCCTTCGAGAGGACAACGGCTCGGATCAGTCGTTTCCCGATATCGGCGTTCCCTTGGTCGGCTTCTACCCACGACCGGAACGCGATCTCCTTGACAGTGTCCAGGTCGATAAACTGCTTGACCGCTCTCGGCATTTCCTCTGGCGGCAACAGGCTGTACACCTTGTTCGACTTGAACCACGTCGGTACCGTGAAGGGGCGTAGCTTGAATGCGACCTCTTGTGTCGCTCCCTCCACCTGATCTCCGATGTACAGAGTTTCAGGGTACTCTGTTATCTCGACGAGGTTGGTGGTCAGCTCTGACCTGTCGGTGATGGGTTCGGCTTCACGCTGGAAGAAGTCGGGTTTGAACCGGTCGTCTTTCTCGAACTCCTCGATCTTCATCAGGAGCGAGTCGTAGTCGGCCTGGTAGACGTGGGTGTCACTCAGGAACTCCTCGAAATCGTCCATCGGATAGCTCTTGATCTTCCTCCGGTGGTCCTCCGAGAGTTTGTCGTTCTCGCAGACCCGGTCGTAGAACTCTTGGATGGCTTCGTCGGTCTGCTTGGTGACGTCGAAGATCTTCCGCCACTCTTTGAAGTTCTCGAGATTCCGCCCGAAGATGGCCACATCGAACCGTTTCTCAGGAGGCCGATCCATGTAGTGGAGGAAGTACTTCCCCATCTCCTCCAGGAATTTCTTCCCGTGACGGCGCTGATCTGTCCACTTCAGTTCGACCCAAACCTCCCGGTCTCCCCTAATCTCTGGGAGTTCGTATTTCTGGTCGACAAGCCCGCCATGGGTGGGCGATGTTTCCGTGATGTAGTATCCCATCGCCTCCATGTACTCCTGGACCTTGTCACCATAGATTTCCGAGTTTTTAGCGAGAGCCTCGCGTTCGCCTAGGAGGTTGGTGAGCGCCACGTTATTCCGAACCTCACAATGGAGTACCTAAATCATTTCGTCGCAGTGAACGGTCCCGGATTCAGGCTGAGAATTGGATGCCTAACTACCGTTTTGGGGGTTCATGATTCAGATTCACTGTTTTCAATACAGTAATTAGATGGGGTCCTGTTAGTCTCGAATAAGCATGACCTCTACACTAAGCGTAGGGGAGGTAACGGCTCTTCTCTTGGACGAGAGATTCTACTCGAATCCATTACGCCCTAAAACCTTCTACAAACTGCTATACTTCGCGGACAAGGAACTCGACGACGTAGGATTGGACACGGATATCCAGCACTTCTGGTACAAGTTCGGAACCATGGCGAAGACCGGTGGATCCCCGGTCACGGTAGACTGGAGTGACGATAGCCGAAAAGTCCGTTGTAGCCTTTCAGCTTCTCAGGTCAGCCTCCCCAGGGAGGAAGAGACAAAGGCTCGACTCGCACTCTCCCGAGCACTCAACCGTCTGTACGAACAAAATACGGAGGGGCTGACCGATGACATGTACGAGGACGCGCCTTACGACGTCCAACGCCACTACCGACGACTCGACAAACAGCTCAGTGACGCTATCGACGACAAACCAGATTACCCCGAAGTAGACTCCAGCAGGGAAGCAGTCATCAACACGGTTTTCGATATCATCGATACCTTCCCGGTCGACGACTACCCGTGGCTGGTGCAGGACCTGGATCTCTGGTACTCGGTCGTAAGTGCTGAACTTGATGCCGAAGAGTACCGGCCGCAGAAGGCCCTGAAGGTCTCTGAATTGTTCTGGACCATCTTCTGCATCGACCTCGCCCAACGCGAAAACACCGGGTTGACCCCCGAAGAGATCGCCGAGGAACTAGACACGCAGGACCTCGAAGGCCGACAAGAGGATATCCGGAAGGAACTCGAACTGATAGAGCGAGAACGCTCCCGGCTACACACAGACCTGGAAGAGAACCAAGTAGTGTCCGAAGCCGCTGACGGGGTTGCAATCGCCCTCCTCGGTCTCTCACCCGCACCCTAACCAACCCCCTCCATGACCCGGTACTTCGTAGACACCAACTGCCTGCTCGGACTCACCTTCATCAATGACCGGTGGTACCCTGACGCCAAACGATTGTTCGACACCGACAACACGATCTACACCGGAAAGAACGCAGCCTACGAGTACTGCTCCAGTACTGGGAACAACAGCCGGCGGAACGCTGACATCCAGTTAGACCGGGACGAAGGCCTGTACGGTGAGAAACGGGCGAAGCTCCGGTTGAAGTTACGGCAGTTCGGGAAAAAGCTGCAAACCTACAGTGACGACGAGCTCGATATTGAGACGGTGATGGACGAGTACGTCGATCGGTTCGACATGAAGGAGTCCGAGGAGAAGGAAGTGCGGCCTCGGCTCCAGAAGTACTTTGAGTGGTACTTCGAGAAGGAGGGCGAGCTCACTCGGCGGACAGCTCGGGAGGCTGCTCGGAAGCTGAAGGACGTCTTGATGGAGCGGTCGATCAAGCACAAGGACCAGATCGAGGCCCGTGTCTATCTGGAACCGATGCGGGACCGCGAGTATCCCGACGTCGAGAAGCGGTTGAAGGAATGGCCAGTCCACATGAAGAACAACGCGGATATCGCGTTGATCTGTGACGCCGTGTTCCTGAAGGAGAAGATCGGTATCAGCCACTTCGTAACCGGCGACTTCACCGACATCTACTCGAATCAGGAGTGGATTCATGAGAATCTCGGGTTCAGTGTTCTGTACTTACTGGAGACGTTCGCGGGTGAGGAAACACCAACTGCCTCAATAGACTTGGACAATTAGAGTAGTATATCAATTGGATCCTCTGATGTCGATTTAAGAACGATACTCTAGGTCGTGGCTGCGCGCGCAGCGAAGCGAGCACGGAGCGGAGGGTGGGGCGGCGGGGTCAGGGCCGGTCCGGCACACAGCAAAAAAGAAGGCTACGCTAACTGGCTATTCTTCCCACCACCGACCGCGCTCCGGGAACTCGATCCTGCTCCAGCCCGTGATGGCGAGACTGCACCGGCCCTGGTACCAGTTCTTCTTGACCGCTCTGAATCTGACCGTCTGCCCCTCTCGAACCACCGTTTTCCCACTCTTCTCCCAGACCGTGAATTTCGTGCGGCCGCTCTCGTCCTCGATGAGCCCGACTTGTTGAATCGAGTTGTCACTTGGAGTCCAGAGCTCGGTGATTTCACCCTGGACCGTCACCTCACCGACGGGCACGTCCGGCACATCCGCGATGGGCACGATTGCACCGGGGACCGCCTTCTGCTCCTCCAACGTCTCCAGCACCGCCTTGGTCACGTCCTCTCCGCGCTGCACCTTCTCGGCCAGCTGCTTCGCGACGACTGCTCTCGACCAGCCGCCCTGCACTTCGTCGTTGATCCGCATCGCCTGCTTGTTCACCGCCGCGAGTTCCTCCTGCGTCAGCTTCTCTCGGGGGTCCGTACGCTCCACCGGTTCGGGCTCGTCTCGGCCACACTGCTCGACGACGACCTCTCGCGTCCGCTTTGCGCGTCCCTCCTGCTGACTGAGTTCCGCTTGGGCACTGATGTGCTCCAGCTCGGCCTCCCGTGCCTCGATGCGCTCTTCCTGTTCGAGGGTCTTCCCGAACAGGTGATCCGGGCCTGCCTCGATCCGCGCGTCCGGGTGGTTGGAATCGACCTTCGCCTGCACTTCCATGTCGACTGTCGCCCGGAACTCCGGGGTCTCGTCGACGACTTCGAATCCGTCCTCGTCGACCTCAACGTCATCGTGTTTCTCGAAAGCCTGTTCATCGACCGAAACCTCATTACCGAAGACGTTCTTACTCGACATTGGAGTTAGTACAGCTCCGAAGGCGCTCACGCGCCCGACACCGCGATGCTCCTACATCGCGGATTTCCTCGACGACAACGACCGACAGACTCGTCTGCGCGCTCTCGCTCGCGCCTTCGCGAGCGCCCTGTGGGCGCGAGCGAGAGCGCGCCCGAGGCGGACGACCATCCAGCACCGCGCGCCGACCCGCCCGGAGCGAGCGGCCAGCGGGATATGCCCGCTCGTGTCCGGCCCGATGTGCGGGTCCGTGTCCAGGGCGACTGTCGCCGAGAACGCGCGCCGCGGTGTGGCGCGCGACAGCGCAGGCGGCACCAAGCGCTGGAACGCGAAAGCCCGCAAGGGGCGCAACCGACGGGGATACCCGCTGGCGCCGAGGGCACATGCATTTTAGCCCGGAACGGGCGCGGGCGGTGCGGAGAGCGCCCGCACGCCCGGAATGGTCGGTCGCGAGCGACGCGGAGGGCGGCAGCGGCGAGCGGGGCGGGCCTATACGTACACACCTGTCCAGCCGGCTACGTCGCTCGGTGAGGCATCTATCGTCCTGGCGGACTCAGAAAGGGCGAGGCCGCCTCGGTCGTCCCCCGACCTCGCAAGCACCGCAGGAACGAGGCGCGCAGCGGCGGTCGCGGGACGTCGAGCGGCCGAGGGCTTTCATCAATGAGTGGTGAAATGTCTATCACGTTGCCTTCGTGCGATTTGCTCTGGACCAACACGGTGTTTGCAGGGGCGAAGAGCCACTTCGTCTATCCCCAGTCCAATCCAGACCGTAAAATCACGAAAACGGTCGATATGACCTTTGTACCACCGGAATGTACGTGTTACTGAAGGATGCGACTAACGTACTCGAATCAGAACAGGGTGATGTCCAGATGAGTGACCTACTTGATGCCGCCGAGGGCGCTATCGCGCTAGTGTGCGGGGGATTCATTTTCCTCCTGTTCGGAAGCGCCCTGGGGACGACGGGGCTGATCGACCTCAGCTTCTGGGGGATCGTCTACGTGCTCGTCGGTATCGTTGTCCTCATAACGGTCGCTGCAGCTGCAGCCGGTGCCGTCATCTCGGAGGTTGTATGACACTACGCTCACTTCTCGTCGACCTCGTCTCGACGAATGACCGGAAGGAGGTTCCAGATGAGCAGATCCTGAACGTCCTCCGTGAGAACGACCGTATCGCGATGGGAACGCAAGATATCGCCGATGCAGTCGATATGTCTCGACAGGGCGTCGAGAATCGATTAGACGAGCTCGAACTCGAGAATCGAGTCCAGTCACAGAAAATCGGCAATGTTCTCGTGTGGGATCTGCATCCGGATGAACGGCGAGATGTTGTGCCGCCCGAGATCGACCGCCTTGTTCACGCTTTCGACCAAATCCGGGACCAGTTTGCGATGACGCGCCGATTGGGAATGTACATCCTCCTCACCGGATTCGCCATCATCTTCACGAGCTTGAGCACAGCACTCGCTGCAACACCGGTCGACCCGTTCGCAGAGATGCTCCTCGTGTGGGGATACGGAATCGCAGCAGGTGGGGGTGCAGCGTGGGTCGTTGGTGGTGGAACGCAATTTGCCACGATTGTTACTGAACACGTCGTCTATTGGCGACTGACGGGGAACTCGCTCCGCACATGGGGAGAGACAGATGGGGCAGCATCCAGCCACCGCGGACAGGTTGACATCCGGGTGGTAGGAGGGCTGTTCGTACTCCTTTTCATCGGGGGCGCACTCATCGGTGCAGCGAGTGATATTCAAGCGGGATTAGCGGCCTCTCCCGCGTTTTCGTGGCTCGAAGCGACGCTCGTCGCTGGACTGTTACTGCTGGCGTTGGTTGCGATGATTCTGGGAATCGAATAGGAGGGTTGGAATACTATCTTAAATAGTCACTCACCGAGAAGATTTAAAACCCTATTACCGCAAATAGCCAGCAAGATGACTGAAGAAAATAATCTGGACATCTTGGGGTACGTTGCAGCCGGGCTCGGGATTGCTGTCATAATCTTCGCTTTCACACAGGCCGGAACCTTCTCCGCCTTCGTGGAGGCTGTCCAAGCGGGCTCACAGCTCGTGCTGGTTGGCATCGCCGCTGTGGTCGGTGGCGGTGCCGTTATCGCCTACTTCAAAGAATAGTCCACGAGCCGCGACCATTTTGAAGACCGGGCCACTCTTACAGCGTCGTCGTTGCGGACTGTACACCCGAAATTTCGAAGCGGGCACCCCCGTCAGTACCGTCGGTGACTGTGATGTCCCAGCCGTGGGCCTCGACGATCCGGCTGACGATTGCGAGCCCGAAGCCCGTCCCGTCCTGATTCGTCGTGTAACCGCTTTGGAACACGCCCTCGCGTTCGGTCTCTGGAATCCCCGGCCCCGTATCCTCGATATAGAACCCATCGCCAGCATCGAGGGCACCAACGTGGATCGTGACTGCGTCGCCCCCGTGTTCGATTGCGTTTCGATAAAGGTTCTCGAACACTTGGATGAGGCGACTACGATCTGCATCGAGGCGGAGGTCCGCTTCGACCTCGAGCGTTGCGGCGTCGGTCGCAACGTTCTCCCACGCCTGCGTAGCGAGGGCCTCGAGGGCAATCGTCGCCGTCTCGCCGACGGCATCTCCCTGCCGAGCGAGCGTCAACATATCATCGATGAGTCGTTCCATCCGATCCAACGCTCGCTCCACGGCGTCGAGATGCCCATCGTCGTCTTGGGCCTCGATGAAATCAAGGCGCCCGTGGGCGACGTTCAAGGGATTCCGCAGGTCGTGGGACAGAATGCTGGCGAACTCCTCAAGGCGGTCGCGCTCCCGTCGGATCGTCGCCTCTGCCGACAATCGTTCTAGGGCCGTCACCACGTGAGTCGCCAGCATCTCCGCGACGTCCTCGTCGCGCTCGGTAAAGGCGTCCGAGTCCGACGAAAACACCTGCAGGACACCGTATTCCCCGAGCGGGATACTCAACAGTGCCCGCGGATCGGCGCTCGCCTGTGGCTCGGACTGTGCGCCGCCGTCCTGAATCGGTGACGTAGCCGCCGACCGGGTGAATTCGAGATCGTCGACCCGAAGCACCGTCCCCGATTGGTAGCTCTCCCCGGCGTACCCGAAGGAAGTGGGTACCGGGTCACAATCGTCGACCGTTCCAGCCCCCGAACTGGCGGCCGGAATCAGCTGATTCCCTTCCACCACGGAAAGATGGGAGACATCAGCATCGAACAGGTCGACAGCACCGTCAGCAGCCCGCTGGTAGATTGTTTTCGTCCCGGCAGCCCCGGTGATGTCGGTAGCGAGGTCGTGAAGCTGCGTGACCTTCGACGTGTGGGTCTGGAGCTGCTGCTCCGCCTCCTTCCGATTCGAGATGTCCTGAATGACGCCCGTGAAGAGATGGTCGTCGTCAACGACATACTCTCCGAAGCTGATCTCGATCGGGAACTCATCGCTATTAGCCCGTTGTCCGCGTATCTCGATGCCGTCCCAGTCGATCGTCCGCTCTCCTGCTGAGAGATACTGTGCTAGCCCATCTCGATGCGCGTCCTGGAACTGCTCCGGCATCAGTTTCGTCAGTGAGTCACCAACCAGAGCCGCACTCGAATACCCGAACAGGTCCTCCACGGTGTCATTCGCGTACTGGATCGTACTCGTCTCGTCAATTGTAACCACGGCCAACGATGAATTTTCCGTCAACGCACGAAATCGCGATTCAGACTCAGATAGTTCCCGTTCACGCTGTTGCAACCCAGTCGCGTAATACCCCAGTAGAACGCTTGCCGCCATGAAAATGCCCGCGCCATTAAGCGTGAGCGGGATCGGTTCGCCAGCCGGAACGTGCTCGATCGAGATGATGAATGTAAACCAGATGTTGACCGCGACCCCGGTAATCGCCCCACCGGTTATCCAGAGGGCTAGCCGTCCAATGCGGGGTGGTCGATGAGTCTGCCCAAGCCAAATCCCACCAATGATCAGGCCGATCCCGACGATTGTCGGCAGACTCACCTCGATGAAGTCGACAAGGGCATCATCACCGTCAAAAAGCACCCAGGCCAGCGTACAGGAGAAAAGCAGCAACCCGGAGAGGGCGACCGACCACTTCTGTATCGCCCGATACAACCCCCTCATCTACACCTAATACTCGGGAAGAGACACTTAATGTACGTGATTTGGGTACTGGATGTCATTTTCACTATTGGGTGTTGAGGGGCAAGACGATCACCGTCTTGTGATGCTGGCTATTCTATGAACCGTCCGAATCTGAAGAACTCTCTACTAGGACTTGGACCTCGTCGGGTGTCGCGACGAGCTGCACGTCCCGAACGGTGAATCGAACCGAAATGTCACCCTTGGACGAGGCAAGAACCTGTTCGAGTGCCTCAACGTCCACCCAGTCCTGTAACTGGTAGTCATCGCGATCGAGGCCATACGTCTCCAACGTCTCGATGATGTCGATGAGCAGGTTGCTTGATGGCTGGGAGGAAGCTGGTGCTGAATTGTGCATCTGAACGCTCGGGGTTAAGGATGCCAGGCGTTTAAAACGTTAGAAGTCAACTACAGAAGCTCGTAGCTTCGCTACTTGACTTAGCGCGTTCGGGATAGCGTCGGCGCAACCACAAGCGATTATGCGCTTTGACGCCGACTGGATGTCTCGTGCTGATGACCGCATTCTAGAGCACCTTTCTGACGACGGCCCCGACACCCCGAAGGAAATGGCGGACAGCGATCGCGTGCGCTTCTCCCGGCAGCACATCAACGCCCGGTGCAAGAAGCTCGTCAAATACGAACTCCTCGTCCACCTCGGCAACGGCGTTTACGATATCACGCGAACGGGAGAAGAGTATCTCGCTGGCGAGCTGGACGCCCGTGATCTCGAAGCTGCGTGACCCTACTCATCCAGAAGCCCCACTAACTGGGCTACGTACGGGCTGTTCTCCCAGCTGCGATGCGGGCTGATGGCCGTGAGCAGCGTTCGAGCCGCCTCGTGGGTCATATGGCCGTTCCGGGCGTAGTCACAGATGAGACGCGGTGTCGGGACGATACGCGGCCCTTCGAGCACCGCGTGGATGAGCGGGAAGTTCGTGCCGCCAAATTCGTCGGTGAGAAAGCCGTCGACGTCGAGCGCGTTCGCGAGGACGATGCCATCAGTTTCGCCGTCATCGAGCCCGAACGTCGGTCGCGCGTCCGGGGTATCCTCGCGCGCATACGGATCTTCGACTGTGTAGTGGCCACGGGCCGCGAGGACGTTACTCGCCGCAGCGGCGTGGATATCCTGATACTGCGTGATATCGCGGAGTTCTGCGACTACTTCCAGAGGGACGACCACGTCACAGGAGGTGAGCAGGTACTGGAACGGGTCGGGAACATCGGTACCGATGGCTGCATCCGCACGGGGCACCGCGAGACTGACGAGCGCACTCGTATCGGCGACGACTGTTCGCAGCCGTGGACCGCTCATCGATCGTCGTCGACCGCGGTGTCGACCGTCGTCACATCCCCATCGTAGACGTCGACGTCGTCGGGCGCAGCAAGATCGAGAGGTTCGTCCTCGAGATCCGCTTTGAGGAGACGGAGTCGCTGGGCGGTCTCGGCGCCGACCAGTTGCTTGACCGTCTCGAACTCGAGCTGGTCGTCGTAGTACTTCGTCGCGACCAGCTCTTGGAACGTCTCGCTGTCGGCCGTGTCTTCGATGTACTCCCGGATGGCATCGACGAGGAGGTCTGTCCGATCCTTGTCGAAGAGGTCGGCGATGGCATCCAGCCGGTCGACGAGGTACTCCGGCGACTGGAAGTGAACCCGCCGGGGATCGTCACTTGCGCTCATTCTATGTGCAAGTTTTGCACATAGACGCATAACGGTTTCGGCGTTTGCACAGAGCTTGCACATTAACGCCCGTGGAACAGGAGGGGTTTACGCCGATCTCAGCTGTCGTTCTGTGCGTTCAGTTCGTCGAGGAACTGGCCAGCGGTCGTCCCGACACGAACACCGTCGACGTTGGACATTTCGAGGTCGTGAATAGCGGTCCGGAAAGGCGTGCCGTCGACGAGGACACGGTGAACGATGGTGCGGATGGGATCGGTCCCG